>DAOSUR010000008.1 GCA_035378985.1 Anaerohalosphaeraceae bacterium | reverse complement strand
AGGCGGTCCACGAGCATCATTCCGATATAATTGCCGGCGGCAAATCCGGCGGCATAGGCAATATAGCAAAGCGGATTGGCCAGATGCCGCATAATCTGCCCGATGACTACCAGCCAGATGAGCACCTCAAAGAAGCCCGCCAGCGGTGCCAGAATCTTCATCCCGCGGGCGACAAAAATCAGACGAATCGTTCCAATTGTCACATCCGCAATGCGGGCAATAAAAATCAGAAGCGGAAGCACAATCCAGGCAAACCAGAACGAATTCATCCAGCTCTCAGTCATTTTGCCTCTTTACGAACGGCTACAGCCATTTGTTTTTCTTAAAGAAGTACAGCATTCCTAAAAAGATTGTCCCCATCGCCCCCAGTACGGTTGGATACCCCCAGCGCCATTCCAGTTCCGGCATATACCGAAAATTCATCCCGTAAATGCTGGCAATAAAAGATAAGGGAATGAAAATCGTGGTGATAATCGTCAGCACTTTCATAATCGCATTCAGCCGATTGCTGATGCTGGTCAGGTAAATATCCAGAAGCCCCGACACCGTATCGCGGAAGGTATCCACCGAATCCATTACCTGAATCGTATGGTCATAGACGTCGCGAAAATACGGTTCCGTCGTATCCGTAATCAGCGGGCTGGCGGTTTTTTCGATCTGGCTGATGACCTCCCGAAGCGGCCAGACCGATTTGCGCAGATAAATCAGTTCCCGTTTCAGGGCATAAATCCGGTTGAGCGTTTCCTCCGACGGTTCTTTTATCACTTCCTGCTCGAGGGCCTCGACCCGCTCGCCCAGTTTTTCCAGAATCAGAAAATACCCGTCCACGACGGCGTCCATCAGCCGATAGACCAGATAATCCGCCTTGGTGTTCCGCACGCGTCCCCGTCCGGTACGAATTTGCTCCCGAATGGGGTCAAAAACATCCCCCACGCTTTCCTGAAAAGAGACGACATAACCGGGCCCCAGCAGGATGCTCACCTGTTCCGACTGAATCGTCTCGGTGGCATCCATATATTGCAGCATCCGAAACACGACGAACAGATGGGACGTGCTGTCATCGCATTTGGGACGTTGGCCGGTGCTTAAAATATCCTCCAGAATCAGCGGATAAACCCCGAACTGACGCCCGATGCCTTCAATGACGCTGATATCCGCCAGCCCGTCAATGTTTATCCAGCGGACGGTTTGCAGGGGCTGGGGCTTAAAGCACTCCTCCAGGCGAACCGGCTTTCGCTCCTCATAGAAATCCGGCCCGTATTCAAAGACTGTGATAACGGTTGCTTCCGGCGGCCGCTCTCCGGTATGCATGAGCGTCCCCGGCGGCAGGCCGGCTTTTTCCGAACGTCTGCGGGTTTTTTTCGCCATCGACGAGTCCTTGTCTTTTGAAAAAAGCAAAAATACCCCGGACGAAACGTTTGTGCAACTATTTTACGCGGCATTCTGCCGAATGGCCGGTCAGAAGGTCTCAAGCCAGTGGCTTCCGAACAGAGCCAGGTCATTCAGATTCACCACTCCGTCGCCGCCGCGCCGCGGGAAGAGATCCCGGTACGGATTGCCCGTCAGCCAGTGTTCGCTGAAGATGACCAAATCCGAAAGGTTCGTGCTTCGGTCTCGGCTGAAGTCAGTCTCAAACGGTCGGATTTCCGGGACCACGACCATTTCGGTGGTGAACAGATACGGATAGGAAATGCCGCCGACGGTCCTGCCGGGGAAGGTCAGTTCGACAAAGTAGGCCGTCCAGCCCTGCGGCGGAACAGGCACCTGCCCGATATACACTCCGCCGCCCTGGTCCGTTAGGGCGGTGGACGTCCAGTTAGGGCCGGTCGTCAGCCGCCGAAAATCCCGCGCCGTCGGGTTGGTAATCTGCCAGAGTTTGACCGCTGAAGGCGTCGTCGAAGTCTGGACAATTGTCGTTCCGTCCGGCTGGACGGTCCAGCTGAAGCTCGGGCGGGCGGCCCCGTTCAGCACTGCGTCATAGAAGGGGACCAGCCCGGCAAAAACGCTGCTGTAGGCGCCGTCCAGATAATGATTGGTATTCGGCACGGTTCGCAGGAGGGTTTCTCCGGACAGCTGGCGGATGTAAAACTGGGCCGAGTCGCTCACGAAAAAGTCGTCGCCGGAGGCGGTGATAATGTATTTGGGCAGGGTCAGGCGGCTGCGGTACCGGTAGGGGTCCACAATCTCCAGCAGTTCGGCCGTTCGGGGCAAGTCAAACCGGTCAAAAATCGTTTTTTGCTGGTAGGGAGCCAGCGAGGGGGCCCAAAACCCATAGCAGGCCCAGTGATGAGCAAAGGAGCGCTCCATATTCAGCAGGTCGATGACAATCGGAGCAGCGGCGATGACACGGCTGTCCACGGCCGCCGTCAGCCAGGCCGTCCAGCCGCGTTTGGACCCGCCTGTGAGCACGAACGAGTTGACGGTTTTGGCCTGCGAGGCCGCGAAGGCCTGCACGGCATCCATACAGGCCTTGACCGATTTGACCATCGGCAGCTGGGCGGGCCAGAACGCATCGCCGCCGTTAAGGAACTTATCCCACGTATAGGCGATAATCTCATCCTCGCTGCGGGAGAAGGACTCATCCAGGAACCGGATGGGCTGATTGGGCACAGCCGTGAGGGTTACAATCAGGGAACGGGTGGCCGCCGAGAGCAGCCGCATCTGGCTGTCCGCGGCCGGGGCGGGGTCATTCGTGCTGCCGCCGTTAATCAAAAGCAGGGCGGTCGAACGGGTAGGCCCCAGAGCTGAAGAAGGAATAATCACCGTAACCCAGTGTTTCCAGAGAACCTGGCTGGGTTCGACTTCGGTGCTGCTGCGCCACTGCTGAGAATTCAGGCGAAGAGTAAAAGCGGTTGTGAAGGTGGCGGAATCATAGGACCCGCTGCCGACCTGAGTCCAGGAATATGCCGCATCCGGCATCGCTACATAATCATCCAGGGCCGTTGCAGAAACGAGTGCAGACAACACCAATAAGAAAAAACCCGCCCCAAAATATCGACTTTTCATCTCCTGTCCTCCTCGAAAAAACTGTATTCAGCATAGCATTCATCGCCCACAAAAGCAAGTCCTTCCGCTTCCGGAGGAAGCTGCTTACTGAATCAGGGAATCGAACACTCGGACCTGTTTCCAGTTGGCCTCGTTCCGCTGGATGAATTCGAGGTGCTTTTTGGAGGTTTGGTAGGCGTCGTATGCGGCGACGCTGTCAAAGACAATCAGCACGCTCACATCAAAGGTCGTATCATTCACCGGACGCTGCATCTGGACCGCCCGCTCGCCCGCCGCAAAATACACCACCCCCTCGTGGCTGCGCAGCCAGGCATAGGCATCCCGGACCAGCTGCTGTTTGGCATAAATGGAGTTATTGTGCAGCGTAAAAAAGACACAGTGAGCTACCTGCGGACCGGCGGTCAGTTTCTTGGGCTGCCCGACCATTTCGCAGCCTGCGGCCAGCAAAAGCGTGCTCAATACTCCAAATACTCCAAAAAAGAATTTGCTCCCGCTCATTCCCGTTCCTTTCCATCATCCGAAGTTTTTCCTTCATTCAGATAATGAACCATAAGACCGCTCGTTTGAAAAGGGGATTTCCGATTTCGGCAGGGATTTCGATGGAGCGCAAAAAAATAAGGATTCCCCTTCTGCCGGGAAATCCTGCACCGGTTTGCTTAAACCGTTTTGTGTGCCGTAAGGGTCGCCCGCTCCATCAGACCATTACCAGGTCTGATTTTGCGCTTCCAGTTCGCTTTCGAGGTTCAGACGGGCGTATTGGGAGGGAACCTCCTCTTTCCCGTCATCCTCTGCGGCCATCAGAGGTGTACTGCTGATGGGAAGGGCCGCTTCCGGAAGATAGCGTGAGAGGACTTGCTGGGCCTGTTCGGTTTGTCCGGCGGCCATCAGTTCCTGTACGGCCTCCAGACGCGCCTGAGCCAGGACCCGCTCGCAGCGGTCTTGAGCCCATTGGGCGCGGAAATCCGACGTTCCGCATCCGCTGCCTATCAGTGCGATCCCTGCGACAGCCAAAATCAAAAATGGGATAGGTTTCATAATTCTTCTCCCCGTTACTGCTTCGGCTGGGCGCAGATTGTTTACCTTGCCATTTTACCGAAGACTTCTCAAACAAACTATACAAAATGTTGGAAGCCCGCGGCGTTTTTTGAAAAAAAAATTGCCTTATTTGCGCATATTCTCCGCTTTTCCTTATGTCGGCTGTCAGGCCTGAAAACATAAGAGAAATCGTCGTTTTTTTGCTGATTTTGCCTTTTTTAATATTGAAAACAGCCAACTTTCCCCAACGAGGGAGATTATCGGACCGCAGGAAGAGAAACAAAAAAAGAAGCCCCCGCCCCCAGTTCAGATTCCACCCAGATTCGCCCATCCAGCCGGTCCAGAATCCGACGCACAATTGTCAATCCGAGCCCTTCGCCTTTTTGCGGGCCGTCCGGATTGAGGCGATGAAAGATTTCAAAAATCTTCTCGTGGTGTTCTTTGGCGATGCCTATTCCATTATCCTTGATTGTATAAATAACTTCATCCCCGCGAGTCTGTCCGGTAATCCAAATCCGGACAGGTTCTTCCGGACGGCGGTATTTCAGGGCATTGTCTATCAGATTACTGAAGACTTGGTTGACTTGAACAGCATCCCCCAGACAATCCGGAAGCGTGTCCAGATGAATCTGTGCCCCCAGCCGGCGAATCTCATACCGCATAGCCCCCAATACCAACTGAAGAAGGGAGTTCATCCGAATCCGTTCAATCCGAATCGTGGCGGTCCCGACCCGGGAAAGCCGAAGCAGACCGCTCAGCAGGGAATCCATTTTGGCCGTGCCGGCCGAGATAAAGTGAAGGGATTCGCCGATATCTTTCTGGAGAAGCTCCTGGAGCCGTTTGTTTGTTTCCGGCGGCAGCTCCGCCTTTTCCAAAAGGGTTTTCATTTCTTCCAGTGCCCGCCGAATCTCACCGGCAAAGCCTTCAATGTTCACCAGCGGCCCGCGCAAATCATGAGAAGCCACGAAAACAACACTTTCCAGTTCTTCGTTCTTGGTTCGAAGTTCCCGCAGCAGTTTTTCCCGGGCGTTTTCTGCGGCCTTTCGTTCGGAAATATCCTGCGCAAAGGCACAGTGGTATTCCTGCCCTTCATAATTCAGATAACTGCTGACGATTTCGACCGGAAAGACCCGTCCGTCTTTGGTTTTGTGCATGCTTTCCAGACGCAGGGAACCTGTTTGCTTCATTGTGGTCCAGATCTGGGCCGCTTTGTCTTTCGAGTAAATCGGGTCAATGTCCAGAATGGACATCTGCAGCAGTTCTTCCTCCGTATACCCGAGGGTGCGGCAGGCGGCCTGGTTGACCTGAATCAGACGAAGATTGGAGTCCAGCCAATACATCGGCGTGGTCAAATGGTCCACAGCGAACTGCGTAAACTGCAGGGCCCGCTCGGCTTGTTTGCGGTCCGTGATATCCGTCAGGGCGAAGAGCTCTCCTTTGGAGCGATCCTGAGGGTCCAGATAAACCCCTCGCAGCAGCACGGAAAGCAAATGACCGTCTTTGTGTCGGAAGGTCAATTCGTCCATTACTTCTCCAGCGGCCTGAAGACGCGCATACAGCGAGTGCCCCCATAGGTCAAATTCTTCTTTCGAACGGTACAGGCAGGAAGTATCTCGTCCGATTAATTCTTCCGCCGAATATCCTATGAGGCTGCAGAAGATTTGATTGACACGGAGGAAGATGCGGTTTTTCACATGGCTGATGCCCACCGGGACCGCCTGCAAAACTGCATCCAGCTCCTGCTGGCGTCGGGTCTGTTCTTCCTGGTGCCGCTTTTTTTCTGTTACGTCACGAAAAATCCCGACGGCGTAGGGGGCGCCGTTCAGCCAAAAAAGAGCGGCGGAAATATCCGCATAAAAAATCTGTCCGTCCTTGCGTCGAATGGATTGGGCGGAAACCTGCTGGGGATGTCCTGCGGCCAGCTGTTCGAAGTGTCCAAGAGCCGATTCGTGAACATTCGGCGGAAGAATATCCAGAAGAGTCAGTTGTTCAATTTCTTCGGCGGTATAGCCGAGCATCCGGCACATCTGCTGATTGGGCATCAGGAATCGGCGGGTCCGGCAGTCCAGCAGCATAATTCCGTCCAAAGCGTTTTCAAAAAGAGCCCGAAATTTCTGCTCGTTCTCTTCCGCCTGAAGACGGGCACTGGCCAGCTCTTCCAGGATTTTTTGAACCGAACACCCGGACGAAGCGGCAGAAGCGGGACAGCCGTTCAAGAGAGATTGGAAGGACGCTTTTCGGATGATTTCGGGTTCTTCCGATTCTGTCATCAGCAAACTCCGGGAATTTCTCTTATTTTTTATATCTGTTTTTGGGAGAAACTGCAAGAACCAACTTATCCATCTTCAAAGATTTTGAACCGCCCGGAGAGAAGAGAGGAAATTGGCGCAAATGGTCGGCCCATAGCTCCTCACTCCTGGCGCTATGGGCCGCACCCTCCACCGTTACTGTGTCATAATCTTTCTACCTTACTTGTTTGGTGAGTTCTTTGTCAAGAGGTTTCCAGTGCTTTTTCAGGAAATGAGCCGACAAAAAAGCCAGATCCGCTCAAAAGCGAAATCTGGCTTCGGAGGAGGGTGATGAATTCTCTATTAAATATTGATAAATAATCGTCTTTTTTGTTTCTTCTTTTTTTTTGTTTTTTCTTTTTTTCTGCGTCTTTTTTGTGTTCTGGAGTCAGATAAAAACCGTTTTACAGTTCGATAGATTTATATCTCTTGTATTAGAAGGAACTTACATAAATCTGGCTTCCGGGTGCGTTTGGAGAAAAAAGGAATTTCCGGTTTCGGATTCTGTGGAGGTTCTTTGGTTTCTAACAGGGATTTCTCACGGGTTTCCTGTTAAATTTTTAGCAAAAAATGCAGCTTTATAGAACAAAAGGGGGGTTTTGGACAAAAACGGTGAACATTTGGGACTGTTCTGAAGTAGAAAGCGAAGAAAAACGAAAAGGGAATTTCTCCTTGCCTTTGTATCTGCGGAAACTATGATGAAAAAGGCGGGTTTGTTTTTTTTTCAAACACCGCCAAGCAGGGAGCGAAAACCAGTCAACAGATGAAGGGAGTGTCTGATATGGTTAAATCAGGAAAGAAAAAAGGCGAGTTTTGTTTCGTTTACAAACCGTCCGGCAAGGTGCAGAAGGTGGCGTTGGCCGGCTCATTCAATCAGTGGAAACCGCAAACGATGACCAAACAGAAAAACGGCGAATACACCCTGACAATCCCCCTGGCAGCCGGGTATTATGAGTATAAGTTCCTTGTGGACGGCAACTGGATGGAAGACAAAGACAACGGGGCTTATACCTTCAATCCCTACGGAACGCTGAATTCGGTTTTGAAGGTCGATTAATCAGCTTTTTTGAATAGGCGAAGGTCCGGTCATTTGTATTTTGGAAAAAAAGTTAGATAGATATCAAACAATTTTCTTGACAGATTTGATAAATAGAATACAATATCCGACGTGTAAAAAGTTGAGGATTTGAGGCGGCAGAAAGGAGAACAAATGGGCTGCTTACGAGCGGGAGCTTTGCGGAATTGGCCCGATTTGCCCACTGGTTTTCGGGAAAACAGGGATAGGATTCGGGCGGCGGCCGAACAAATCTGCCGACGCCTCGATTGGCTTGACAAGCCCGAACGGCTTCTGCTTGAAATGGTCTATGAGCAGGGAATGTCCGTCCGTAAAATTTCCGCCGTCCTCGGACAACATCCTTCGACAGTAGCCAGGCGGATTCATACGCTTGTTGAGGGGCTTTTTTCTCCGGAGTATCAGATTTGTCTGCGAGGCCGAAGCCGGCTAACCCCGCTGCAGATGAGCATCGCCCGTCACTATTTTGTCCGGAAAAAAAGCCGCCGTTGGCTGGCCCGCTTCCACCGCATTTCTCTTTATGCCCTGAACCGCCATCTGGAGACAATCATTGTTTTCATTGAGCGGCAAAAGATCTTCAGCGATTTCGGCTGGACTGCTGCAGCAGAAGGGCAGCGATGATGCGGCTGACGGGGACAACGAAATCTCCGCACTTTGTTCTCCGGAGCCCCCGGGCCGAGGAGCTGATGCGGTCCTTTGGGTTGGACCACCTGGATTTGAAGGAGCAGTCCCAATCGGTCCAGATTGTCATGGAGGCGGCGGCGGGGCAGATTTGTCTTCTCACGGGTCCGTCCGGAACCGGCAAAACCCTTCTTTTACGCCAATTCTTTCAGCAGACGGCTGCTGAGTCACGCCTTTGGCTGGAGGATATCGTCCTCGAATCCGACCGCAGTGTGATTGATTGTGTGGGGGGACCGCTGGAAGAGGCGGTTCGGCTTCTGTCTCATGTGGGGTTAGGAGATGTCTTTGCACTTCTGCGGTCTCCGGCGCATCTGAGCAGCGGCCAGCAGTTTCGGTATCGTCTTCTTCGCGCTGTTTTAGCCGGACGGCCGTGGCTGTTCGCCGATGAATTCGGGTCCGCCCTGGACCTTCCCGGTGCTGCAATGCTGGCTCTTCAGACGGCACATCTCATTCGGCAGCGCCGACAAACGCTGTTCGCTGCATCCGCACGGGATGAATTGGCCCCTTACTTTGCACCCGATATCTGGCTCCGACTGGATGCGGCTGCTCACGTGGAAGTGCTCTATTTCCGTTCGAAAAAGAACCTTTTTGAAAAAGGTATGCCGCCTGATGACCTGAAGGTCAGTCAGGCGGCGATACGCAGGCGAGGGCTGAAATCTTGAGTGGAAAACAAAATCAGGAGGTTTGGTTTATCGGGGCTTCTTTTTCAGATTTTAGTTCCTGAATGATTTGGCAGGCCCACTCATTTTGAGTCGGCAGCATATATTCTGGTACGGTCTGGATGCTCAGGGCCATGCCAACTTGATAGCGGGCACATTGATCAAATGACCCTAAACAATAACGTTCCCGGAACAGGTTTCTCAGTTTGGGCATATTTTCTTCGTTCTGAATCAAAAACTGGCACTGTTCAATCAGTGGGCAGGTTTTTTGCATATGAGCCGCTTCCTTCTTTTTTTCCCGATGTCTCCATCCGTTCTTTTTCGGATGTCAAGGAGTCATCAGAGCGATTACTCTCCGAATTATTCTGTTTTATCATAGGTAAATTCACCTATTTTTTCATCAGTATATTTTCTTATCGTCCGATTGAAATTAGGAGATTATTTTTTTTGAAAATTCCAGCAAATATTTTTAGAGGGCCATAAAAGATGGATTATTTTAAAAAAAACCAAAGTTTGGATGATTTTTCGATTACGGCTGCATCCCCTGATGATGTACGTAAGATGTCTTCTCTGCATTATCGGTCGTCGAGCTGTCGGCCCTATGTTTCGGCGTGGAAACTATGTCATGAAACCCTAATGGGGCCCTCCTTCTGCGCATATCCCATAGGGACTATTACCTATGCGATGCCGCTGCTGAACTGTGCGGCTCGTGGGCAGGCGGCGGGGGACCTTTTCTCGATTCCGGATAAGCGGCTGCGTTTAAAACGTCTGAATCAGTATGTGCGGCGAATCAGCCGAGTCATTATTGACCCGCGTTTTCGCGGGTTGGGGCTGGCCGCTCGTCTGGTGCGGGAAACGATGCCTCTTCTGAATGTGCCGATGATAGAGGCCGTTTCCGTAATGGGCTCGATGGCCTGCTTTTTTGAACGGGCGGGAATGCGAAAGATAGACATCCCGCCGCGTCCCCAGGCCCGGCTTCTGGCCGAACAGCTGGTTCAGGCGGGCATTTCGGAGGACCTCTGGACGGATGCCGCTGAAGTGGATGCGCGAATCCGCGCCCTGCCTTCTTCGAAAAAAGAGCCGCTGGCGAAAGCAGTGGAACGGTTTCTCGGCCCGTACGGCCGGCGCAGGCAGATGCCGGAGGGCCTTGCACGCATCCGGTTTGTTCTGTCGCGTCTGAATGCCCGCCCGGCCTATTTTGTCTGGTTTCATCCGGAGGTTCCGCTGACAAGGTAAGGCCCTAGGCCGGTTCTTTTCTTGCAGGGGAATTGGAAGGCCGTTATCATGGAAGGCAATAATCAGAAGGGAAATCCGATGGAACGAATCTGCCCGAATTGCCGCTCCCGCATTGCGACAGAGGATATCAATGTCTCGAAGGACATTGCTCTGTGCAGATCGTGCGGCTCTTCGTTTTCTTTTTCGCTTCTTGAACGCACTCGTCCGGTGTCGGATTTTTCGGAAATGGAATGTCCCCGGCATATCCGCATCGAAGAGGATTTTGGCCAAAAGGTAATTGTTTATCGACGCATCTGGCCGGTTGTCTGGGTTCTGATTCCTTTTACGGTTTTCTGGTCAGGGATGTCGATGTGGGGTCTCTATATCGATCCCCTGCGGCAGACACCGGTGGATTGGAAGCGGATGCTCTTTGGAATTCCGTTTCTGCTGGGCACGATTATGCTGATTGCGATGATTCTGTTCGGCTTATTCGGCAAAGTGGTCATCACATTGGAAAACGGGCAGGGAACGGTTTTTGTCGGCGTCGGGCCGCTGGGACGCACGCGGACTTTTTCGTACAGCCGGGACTCGTTCATTACGCTGAAAGATTCGAATTTCCGTCGAGACGACGTTCCGATTCAGGGCATCTGCATTCGGAATGGGCAGGAGGAATTTTGTTTCGGCACTTTGATTGATTTAAAGAGTCAGGTATATCTTGCGGCCTTGATTGCCGTCGAAGCGGCCAAATTGTAGCCCTCAGCGGATTTACGCCCCCGAACAGCCGGATTCCTCCGAGTGCCGCCGCAGAATCATCTCCGCCCACTGCAGCTGGGTCGGCAGCATCGACGTCGGCACATGTTCCCGCCCGATGCGGCTGGCCACCTGATAGCGGGCACAGTCGCCAAAGTGCCCGTGGCAGTAGTCGGCCTTCAGCTGGTCAAAGAGCGTCTGAAACCGCTGCACGGAGGGGTCGTTGAAGAAGGCGCAGCCCTGAAGGTACCTGCAGGTTTCCATGGTTTATCCCTTCCCTGATTTCACCTGGATGGACGCCATCTTACCCGCTTGGGTACCTGGGATGCAACTGTTTTAATAATATAATTCGATGGAGGCGACAGTCGGGGCCACCCTGTACCTGACAAAATGAATCCGCAGTTCGGTGGTGCTGGTTTCCGGCACGGCGAGGATGCGCTTATAGCCGATGGCGGCGGCTTCGGCCAGTTTGGTCCACCGGCCGTCCGGGCCTTTGGCTTCGACGAAAAAGGCCTCGACCCGCTGGCTGCGTCGGATTTGTTCCTGAAGCACAATCCGCCGGAAGGTCACCTGACGCGGAAGAGTAATGTGGAGCATCACAGGCCCGTCGGCGCTGCTGGCTGTGGCGGCCTCCCACCAGGTTTCGTAATCACCGTCAACCGCGGCGGAAGGGAGACGGTCCGGCAGGAAGCTGGCGGAGGAGGCGGTCGCGCCGACCGCCAGGTTTTGTCCGTAGCGAGTCTGACGCAGTTCGCCGAAGGCCTTCAGGGTCGCCACCGCCGGCTCCGTAAACAGCCCCCGCTTATCCGGGGGAATATTCAGAATCAAGCTTGCATTGCGACCGACGCTGCGTTCATAAAGGTCCATCAGTTCTTCCGGGGTTTTCATATGGTTGTCGTCGTGATAGAACCAGCCCGGCAGAATCGATGTGTTGGCTTCCGCCGGATACCAGTGCAGAGCTGCGGCTTTGGCCAGTCTGTCGCGATCCCCCAGAACGGGGTCGGTCATATCGGGCCAGTCGAATTCCTCCAGCGGCTTGTCCAGACCAATCACGCTCCATTCGATTTCCCGGGCTGTGCCGCTTTCATTTCCGGCCCATCGGATATCCGGCCCGCGGTTAAAGATGACGGCCTGCGGCTGAAGCAGGCGTATCAGTTCGGTCCATTCCCGGAGGGCCCATTTTTGTCCGCCTTTGGTTTTGGGGACGGCCCCGTCAAACCAGACTTCCGCTGCGGGACCGTATTCCGTCAGGAGTTCATACAGCTGGTTGAGAAAATAGCGGTTGTAGTCATCCACTTTGCACCGGTAGGTTGCGCCGGCCCCGAATCCTTCACGGGGAGCCGGGCGGGGGTTCAGCGGATTGCTTTGGAACGAAGCGGGGTCAGTGGGAATGACCGAATCGACGGCGGGGCTTCCGTTTCCGTAATAACCGTTCGGATGTTCCAGCTGGAATAAATCCGCCGGCGACAGATAGAGGCCCACTTCCAGACCTTCGGCCCGAACGGCATCGACAAATTCCCGGACCACATCACCCTTGCCGTCTTTCCAGGGGCTGTTTTTGACGGACTGTTCGGTGTAGCGCGACGGCCACAGACAGAATCCGTCGTGGTGTTTGACGGTGAGAACGGCCATGGTCATCCCCGCAGATTTCAGGGCTCTGGCCCATTGGCGGGCATCCAGAGCGGTCGGATGGAAGACGGAAGGACTCTCCGTGCCGGTTCCCCATTCGCGTCCGGTGAAGGTATTTGGGCCGAAATGAATAAACGCATAGACGTCGTGTTTACGCTGCCAGGCATATTGCCGCTCACTGGGGACCACGGAAACAAGTTTTTGTTCAAGCGCCGCTGTTTCCTGCAGGGAACGTTCGGCCGCCATGCCCGCAGCGGCGATGGAAAAAACAACAGATGAAACCAGCAGAATGCGCATCATACCAGACCTCCTGTCTTCTGCTTTTTGTTATATTTCGTCATTTTCCTCAAAATCAAACCAGTCAAAATCGGCCGGGTTTTGATTGGCTTTTCCGTTTCCGGATGCATACATTCCGATAAAGACGCCGGTAAACCCGCCGATGACTTCGGTGGACAGATTTTTTGTTGCGGCGGAGGCAATTCTTCGGCGTTCTTTGCTTTCCGACAGGAGCCCAAATCGATATTCGAGAGCATCCGCCGTGATTTGCAGAATCAGCCGGCCGTCCGGGACCGGCTGAATGGCTGTTTGGGCAATTCGACCCTGCAGAACCGCTCGGAACAGGATGACTCGTTTTCCGTTCCGAAGGGTGATGACAAAGTCGTAATGATTGTTGTCGTTTCCGCGAATGACCAGACCGGCCTCTTCGTTGGCGTCTGTGGGGATAAATTCAATTGCCGCCGAGGCGGAGATATTGAAAGCGGTCTGCCGGCGGCAGACAAAGGCCGGAGAGTCTTTTTCCTGAAAACTGATTTTTGAACCGTTCAGTCTCATAAAGCCGGGTCGGGCCGTCAGCGACCAGTCTTCCGGATGCGGGTTGCGGAGAAAATTCCAGACCAGCTGAAGGGACGGGCTGTCGAAATCGTCCCGAGTCGGCTCTTTTTCCCAGAGATGCGTCGGCAGCTTCGGGGCCGGGTATTCCTCCCTGACGATGCCGTCGGTTCCGATTTTAGGCCAGCCGTCTTCGGTCCAGGACACCGGAGCCAGAAAGGTCTCCCGTCCCAAATGATGATAGCGGCCTCCCCGCGGACGAATTCCCAGACAAACCATCCACCAGCCGTCCGGGGTTTCCACCATATCCGCATGGCCGATAGCGTGAAACGGATTGTCGGGGTCATTCTTATGGGAAGCGACGGGGTTGTGTGGGCTCGCTTCATACGGCCCCCAGGGAGATCGGCTGCGCTGGATGACGGCGCTGTGCTCGTACCCGGTTCCGCCTTCGGCCGACAGCAGATAGTAATAGTCTTTGATTTTATACAAATGCGGCCCTTCCGGAGAGGAGCCGCCCAGACCGGAGGCAATTTTTTTCAGCGGCTCGTTCATCCGGTCGGTTTTCAAATCCAGAATCCCGAGCAGGAAGCTTTCTTTGTTATCCGGACTGAGATAGTAAACCACATCGTCTTCGAACAGCAGCGAAGGGTCCACGTACCAATAGCCCAGCCAGTGCGGTTCAGACCAGGGACCGGCGGGATTTTCGGCGGTTACGTAAAAGACCCCCTGTGTTCCTTTTCCCCCGTAATTGGTGCCGCTGATGTAGAAAGTTCCCTGATGGCATCGGATTGTGGCGGCATACTGTCCGCCGCCGGCGTCACAGCCCCTCAGGGGATTTTGGCTTTCCCGCGTCAGGGCGTATCCGATTAATTTCCAGTGGACCAGGTCTTTGCTGTGATAAATCGGCAGACCGGGAAAATATTCGAACGAGGAGGTTACCAGATAGTAATCCTCTCCGACACGGCAGATGCTCGGGTCGGGATTCATTCCCCGCAGGATGGGATTTCGGAAAGTGGATTGGGCGCCGCCGGAAGAGCCGAGCGGAACGATACCCAGACAGAGCAGCAAGGTCCATCGACTTTTCATCAAGGGTCCATCCGATTCTATTTCAGCCAGTTTCGTGCAAACTCCGCAAACTCGGAAAGGTCAACCACACAGTCGCCGTTTTGGTCGACCGCCGAAGTCAGAACGCAATTGTTTGACACCCAGACTTCCGCCAGGTGCATGAGGTCTTCGATGGAGACGGCCCCGCTGCTGTTGAAGTCGCCGTACAGGCCGCTTAGCCACGGCGACAGGTAGTTTCCGGCGATGACTTCCTGCGAGAAGCCCGGTCCGCTCCAGGCGACGGCCACGTGATCCCCGCCGGTGTATTCCTTGTGCAGGACCTCGATGTAATATTTCTGGCCGGCCGTGAGGGTGCGAGGACTGGACTGCTGAGACGAATACTTGTTCCATTGTCGGGGGTCCGTCCAGCCGGGGACCGAGGCAATCAGAGAGGCGTTGGCCGGATTGCCGTCGGTGCTCAGCCGCAGCTGGCAGTTGTCATCCCCGGCAATCCAGAAGGTGTAGGGGCCGGTTGCAGGCGGATATAAATACCCGCGGATGCGGGTGCCGTAGTTTTCTCCGATATTGCTTGGGCCTTCGAGGGCGGTGAGCCGGCCCGCAAAGGACGGATTGTTCGGATAAGCAGGGTTCGATGTCAGCGAAGAGACAGAGGAACCGGGAATTCCGTCCCATCGTTCATAGAGAATGGTTCCCAGTGCCGTCTTGGGAACAGTGGCGGAGGCCTGACTGGAAACGTCGGATTCATTCCAGAGGGTATCCACGGCCCGAACCACGTAGTAGTAGGTTTGGCCGGAGGCAACGGCGGTATCGAGATAACCGGACTCGGTCAGAACGGCGGCGTTCAGTCGGCGGTACCCGCTGCCGAAGGTTGTCGAGCGGTAAATATGGTAGCCCCGCAGGTCCGGTTCGGTGTTGTCGTTCCAGTCCAGCCGGATGTTGATGCCGTTTAAAACAGCTGTCAAGCCTGTGGGAGCGGCCGGGGGAGTCGTGTCGCTGTTGGGAGGGGGAATCTTCATCAGCATCATGCCGCTTGCCGGCAGAGGAATCTGAAATGTATTTCCTGAACGAAATGCCTGCGGCGCGTAAGAGGGAGCCGCCAGCGGGTCCGGATGCAGGACGCCGTTGATGCGGATGTCGTCCTTGTCCTGGACAGTGATGCCGCCGGAGATGACGGCCCCGTCCGGCTCCAGCAGCCACTGCTGACCGCTTTGGCCGGCGGAAAAACCGGTAATCTGGATATTGGCCGTAATGTCCGAGCTGGGGGAATTGTTAAAGACAAAGATGGTCAGATTCCCCTGGTCATCCTTGGCCGCATACGCCCGAACCAGGGGGGTATTGGAGCTGGAGGCCTGAACCATATGCCGTCCGAAATGATGGATCAGCATCGGATTGACGTACCAAACCGGATAGACACGAAAATCGGCTCTGTACTCCGGAATCCAGGGATTGGACAGGTCCCAGTTATGCCTGGCCATTTCCAGAATGTACTGCGCATGAAACAGGGCGTTCACATAACAGCTTACGCGGTTGTAGCTGTCATGTCCGCCGGCATCCCATTCCGTCATTCCATAGCGAATCTGACCGACATATTGTGCACCGAGGGCGTTTTGCACAATGCTGTTCAGACTGGAGGTAAAGACTCCGATATCGTCGATGTCCGTACTTAAGAGCGTCGGATTGTACGAAGCGGGCTGACCCGAGCCGGGATACGCATGAATAATCAGAAAATCAGGAACCGCGTTCTTGGCGGCGGCGGCGACAAGCGTATCATAGGTCCAGTAGCCCACGTACCAGCCCCAGGGCTGAAGTTCGTGTTTGGGTTCGGCGCAGGCGCCGATTTTGATGGAGGGATTGACGGCCTTCATTGCCAGATAGAAATCCGCAAATCGGTCGCCGTAATACGTTCCGCTGATGCCTTCGAACCACCCGACTTCCCAAGGTCCGCCGATTTCGTTGCCGATTTCCCAGTATTGGGCGCACACGGGCCGGGAGGTCTGGTCCTGGACCCATGCAACCGCCGCATTGACAGCCTTCTGATGGGCAATCTGGTAGTTCTGATTTTCTTCGTCGTAGGGGGTATCGTCCTGAAGGGTGTCATACCACCAGCCGGGAAAGTTCACGATCGGCTGCAGGGTCGGAGGAGTGGTTTCGCCCGGCTGGCTGAGTGCCGCCATCAGATTCAGGTATTCGGTATAACTGACCTTCCAGGCGGCGGTGCCGTTGGGACCTTCTATGTCGCTCCAGAGATGGCCGTTGCTCCAGGAGCCGCCCGGAATCCGGAAATATTTTCGTCCGGATGCTTTCATTAAATTGTTAAAGGTCGTATTCGTCCCGGCCTGTGCACCGTCCCAGGACTGCAGGTTGGCTCCGTACAGGGTCATCGGGATGGTGCGAATCGGCGCATCGGCGCTGATTTGAATGGTTACAGTCCCGGAATCCGGGAGTACGGCGCGGATATTATCCAGCCAGAGCGTCCCGCCGCCGGTTCCGGAGTTGGTGATAATGAAAAATTCAGCCCAGCCGCCGGCGCCGTTCTGAATAAACGTATCCCGAACACTCTGGGGTATAGTCACGGTCAGCGTGTCGGTTCTTGGACTTGACGGCACGCCGGGGTAGCTCAGATTAAATTGCTGCCAGCCGCCTGTTTGGCTGTTGATAACAAAGAACAAATTCAGCCATCCGCCGGGAATCTGACCGGCGTCGTTTCGTGTGGTTACATCCAGCTGGATGGCGGTCATAGTTTTCAGAAGGTCCGGCTGCGGGAGCATGTTTTTCTTGAGGATGCCGAGCCAGCCGCTGGGGAAAACGACCTGCAGCGAAGAAGCTCCGGCGGTTACCCCCTGCGTCGAATAAGAGACCGAGACACTGCCGTCCGCTGTCCAGCCGTCCATACTTCCTTCAAAGCTGCCGAGCATCACGACGGCTGCGTGCAGAGGGATGGAAAAGAGGAGTATAGCCGGCAGAAAAAGGTCAGGGGGCATTAGAATTTTTTTATAAGGTCTCATTTTTCCCTCCAAAGCACCGGGTTGCTTTTTTCTTCCGGTTTCGTGCAAATTGTCCAAATTCGAAAAGGTCAGCTGCCAAGCTGCCGTTTTAGTCGGTGCCGGCTGGGCTGGTGCACCTGCCGAAGTCTGCTCATCTGCATCCCCCAGGTTCGGGTCAAATCAAAACGAGCCAGATACCATCTGCCCTTTCTGCTGGCAGGCTGGGCACTCTATTAAGAAATAGCGCAACGAGGGGGGATTTCTGGGAAAAAATTCAGGTTTTTGTGAGCATTTCGGACAAAACCCTGCTGAAAAAGGGGGGGGCCAGCTGCAAGCAACCAGTTATCAGTGGTCAGTTACCCGTCAACAGGGGCGGCCGGCTGCCGGATTCGGGACTGGACTTGGACGCAAGATGTCTTTCTTCAGGAGCCGCTTTTGGGCGGATTGTGGGCGGTTTTTTCTTCCTGAATGAGCTGCCGGGCCCAGTCAATCTGCGTCGGCAGCATCGAGTCCGGAACAAGTGCATCGCCGCATTCCTTTGCTACCTGATACCGTGCACACAGAGCGAAATCCGAATCACAGAAGTTCTGCCGAAACCGCTGCAGTAGCCCCGGCATTTTCTGAAAGGTTTTGTCCGTCAGCAGTGTACAAACATCCTTCTTTGGACAGTCCGCCATAGGTCCGACCCCTTTCGGTTTTCTTATTTCAGCGTATTGTGTACGGATTGTAGCGGGATTCTTTCTGTCGGGCAAGAAGAAAAGCGTTTACTTCCTGAAATTTCGGGGCTGAAGCAGCCCTCCGCAGACCAGCAGCAGCGAGGCCGGTTCCGGAATGAGAATCAGCTGGACGTTCAGAGGTTTGGACGGCGTTCCGACAGAGTAAACCCCCAGAAAGGTATAGGAGCTGCAAGAGGAAAAGTCCGTTCGGGCTCCGCCGAGGGTTGTTTGCGTACATTCAATCGAGGTTTGAAGCGTCAGGGTCAGGTTGATTGTCTGCCCGACGGCCGTCTGAATGAACAGGGAGGCCGGCGCATACACATTATAAGAGAAGTCACCGCCGGCGAAATAGGCCCCGGCCCACAAGCCGTCCGCCGTGACAGTCGGGTATTGATAGCGGGCGGAGCCGGTGCAGATGGACTGTCCATTCATCGAAAGCTGAACGGAAGCGAAACTGACGGCCAGACTTTGTTCCGAATACAGCTGTCCATCAAAAAGAAGGTCAACCCAGACCCGCACTGGTGTGCCGAGCGGGACTGTATTTGACCAAACGAGCCAGTCGGCGGAACTGACAGACGTGCTGGCTGCATAGACATTTTTGCCGGCAGTGCTGAACCCTTCTGTCAATCCGCAGACTTTCCCATCGAGTGTGGCCTGGGCCCAGCTGGAAGCGTAATCCGAAAGACCGGTGCCGCTGAGGACATCGCTGGAGGCGGGCAGGCCGGGCAATACAGATATTTCCAGGTCTGAATTTGAAAGATTTCCATAGACGGCATACGAATTACACGATGCAAACGAGGCAAATAAACAGGGCTGAAGGGTAAAGAATAAAGAAACAGCGGCACGCAAAAACGGCTTGGTTTCCACGATTGGCCCTCCTTTTAGGAGTTAGCGAATCCGTTAACTCCTCCTACCCCCATCAATCCAGATGGATTATACCACAGAGGGTCAGGAAAATCAAGCCAAAATTGCCCAATCGCCCTGTATTAACAGAAGGTAAGAATAAAGGTCTTTTTTATTGTTTATTTGTTGCAACCAGCCAGAGGGCGTGAATCATTCCCGGCAGGCCGCCAAGGATCGTCAGAACTATATTCAGCCAAAAGTGCATTCCCAGACCCACCTGCAGAAAAGCGGCTACCGGTGGAAGGACAATCGCAAGAATGATTTTCAAAACTGTCATAGATGAACTCCTTAAAGGGGGTTAAGATGCCCAATTCTCGATATGATTTTACATCTTTCATTGCGAAAAGCAAATAGTTTCTGTTCCGGATTTGCCTCTTGTATTCCGGTTTCTTTTCGTCTATAAATTGCCCTTTCCTTTTTTGTCGAAATAAAAAGATATGTCGAGAGTTTCTCTAAAAGAAAAGATTATAGATCGCAGACAGCGTCTGCAAACGATGCGTCTGTCTGTGTTCGAAGGGCTTTTGGCTATGATAGCCATCGGCCTTCAACAGACTTTTTATGTCCCCTTTCTAAATGCCCTCGGTGCGACCAAATTTGAAATCGGTATTGGAGCCGGTTTGCCGGCTCTGATGACCGGTCTGATTCAGCTGCGGGTGCCGGTTTGGATTCGCAATCCCCGCCACTATAAACCGGCTCTGTTCTGGGGCACGTGCCTGCACGGATTAAGTTTCTTCCCGCTGGCCCTGGTGATTTTTCTCCGCGGTCCGGTGTCCGTTTGGGCGGCGATGTCCGTAATGGCCGTCAGTGCCGCGGCGATGGGATTCGGAGCGGGCATCTGGGCGGACTGGATGGGCCATATTGTTCCGCGCCGGCGTCGGGGCAAGTATTTCGGGAACCGCAACCGGCTTCTGACACTTTCGCAATTGACCGCCTCCGTGATTGCCGGGTATCTTTTGGACACCAACAAGGGCAAGACGCTGCTGATTTTTGCGGGCATCTGGATTGTCGGCGGACTTTCCCGAACCGTCAGTTCCTTCCTGTTTTTCTGGCATCACGAACCGCACACGCTCAGCAGCGAGTCGCTGCGGCCCGGGCAGTTCTCCAATTTCTGCCGGCAGATGTTTCACAGCGCCTTCGGCCAGTTTGCGCTGGCCTATTCGCTTATCCATTTTGCGGCCAACTTCAGTGCCCCGTTTTTCACGATTTATATGCTCAATGAAATGAAGCTGTCGTATATCCGCTATACGTGTCTGAGCCAGATGCCGACGCTGATTACCCTGCTGTCGATGCCGCTGTGGGGGCGGATTTGCGACCGCATCGGCTATGTGCGTCCGATGCGTCTGCAATGTACGGTTGTGATGGGCCTGCCGCTGGTCTGGATTGTCACACAGAATTATTGGATTCTGATGATTGTGCAGGTCCTGGCCGGTTTGACCTGGGGCGGACTGACGCTGACCAGTTTCAATTATTCTATCAATTCACTGCCGCATCAAAGCCGGTTAAGCGGTCTGTCGTATCTGAATTTCTTCTCGTCTGTTTTTATCTTTCTGGGCACTACGCTGGGCGGCTGGGTCGGGCCGATGCTACCGACGTTTACCGACAGCCAGCTGCACAGCATCTTTTTGTTCAGCACGCTGATGCGGATTGTGCCGGTGCTGCTGTTCCAGGCCTTGCCCGAAGATACGCCGCCGCGAACCAAACTCAGCGCCGTGGAGCGGTTCTTTTTCAATCCGCAGCTGACTTTCCGCTCCGGCTTTGACCGAATCGTCATCAGCAAATTCCGCCGCCCCATTTAAGTTTTTTCCCTAAACTGACGCCTACGGTTCTTTCAGGGGGGTATGTATTTGCAGAATTTTCATTTTTTTGTCAACTCCTGGGTTCCATTGGTGTCTAATAAGAAGGGCGGGAAGGAAAAATGGAAATTCAGGCGAGGGAATAATGAATATGGAGATTCGCAGGTTTTGGGTTCGGGCGGGTGTTTTGTTCCTTCTGGCCGGATTTTCGATAGGTTGGGCGGCCCAGCCCGTTTCCGATCCAGGAAACGATCCCATAGAGCAGACCGTAAAAGCCCAGACAACCTTCGCCGTGGAGTTGTATCGGGCTTTGGCAGGGCTTCCTGTTCCGGAAAAACCTGTCGAGAATATCTTTTATTCGCCCTACAGTATCTCCTCTGCGATGGCCGTTGTTTTTGCCGGCGCCCGCGGCGTTACCGAAAGGCAATTCTGTGATGCCTTGCATTTTTGGCTCCCGCAGGAACCGTTTCACGAAGCCATGGGCCGCCTGGAAAAACATCTCAAAAAGCAGGCATCCAAAAACGATTATGAACTGACAATTGCCAATGCGCTCTGGATGGACCGAAAAACGGCCTTTGCCGAGCCGTTTCTCCAACAGGTCCAAGGCTGCTATTCGGCCAATCTGGAGCGGGTCGATTTTGCGGCCAATCCCTCCGGTGCTGCGCGAACCATCAATCAATGGGTCGAAAAACAAACCCGGGAACGCATCAAAAACCTGATCCCCGAAGGTACACTCGACACGCTTACCCGGCTGGTTGTCACCAACGCCGTTTATTTCAAGGGCAAATGGGCCCTGCCCTTTGACCCGCAGCTGACCCGGACGGAGTGGTTTACTGTGTCAACTTATACAATTCAGGAAGACGGACCGAAGGTGGAAACCCGACGGGTCCAGGTGCCGATGATGACCCGCAAAGACAACTTCGGCTACGCGGAGAATGACCTTTGCCAAATCCTCGAGCTGCCCTACACAGGCGGCGACCTGCGGATGGTTATCCTCCTGCCCAAAGACCCCGATCTGATTCAGCTCGAACAAGCCCTCACCGCAGACACCCTTGCCGAATGGCTCAGCCGGCTGCACCGTCGGGAGGTGGAAGTCTATCTGCCTCGTTTTACATTCACCTGGCAGAGTGAGCTGAAACCGGTTCTGATTGCGCTGGGCTTGACGGACGGCTTTTCGATGACGGCGGACTTTTCCGGCATCACCGGCGGAAAGGATTTGTTCCTGACCAACGTTCTACATAAGGCGTTTGTCAAGGTGGACGAGGAAGGCACGGAAGCCGCCGCCGCCACCGGAGCCGTGATGAAACTCGTTTCGATACAGGCCCCTTTGCCGGTATTTCGGGCCGACAAGCCCTTTGTCTTTCTCATTCAGGACAAACCGACCGGCACCGTGCTGTTTGTCGGCAGGGTGGCGGACCCAACCAAAGAACAATAAAAACCGATTCAGGAGTCTGACAATGAAAGAGGCGATTTGGTTTGCAGCGGCCGCAGGACTGATCCTCGGCTCTGTCGCAGCGCAGGCCCGAACGAAACTGGCGGCGCTGCCCCAGCGGGAAAGCGTGGATATCCGACTGGACAATCCGACCTTTACCCTCATCGAGGAAGAACGCATTCTGACGCTGCGAAAGGGGCTCAATCAGGTCGACTTTGCCTGGCAGGCCGTCTCCATCGACCCCGATTCCATCCGGCTGACGCCGCTGGACCATCCGAACGGCGTGCGGATTCTCAACGTGAGCTTTCCGCCCGGCGAGGCGGCTCTCGTGTGGGAAATCGCCTCCGACGGCGACTGGGCGGAACGCGTCCGCATCAGTTATCTGCTCGGTCAGATTGACCGCCTGACGGCGTACAAGGCCGCGGCGGACAAGGATGAAACCAAACTGGACCTGACTGCTTATCTGATTGTCCGCAACTTCTCCGGCGAGCCCTTCGCCAACGCCCGCATCCGGCTGGATGCCGACAGCGTCTTCGAACGAGATATCATCGACGGCCAGACCCGCCAGCTGCTCTGGATGCAGACCCGGGCCCTGCCTGTCCAGAAAGTCTGGACGTGGGATTCGGCCCTGCAGCCCTGGGACCCCGAACAGCTGGAACAGCAGAACATCGGCATCCCCGTCCGCTATCGGCTGGTCAATGAGAAGGCCGCCGGTCTGGGGCAGGCGGCTCTTTGGCCCGGCAAGGTGCGGCTCTTTCAAGACGATGGGCACGACAGCACCATCTTTCTGGGCGAGGACAACCTGTCCTTTCTGCCGGTCGGCGAAAAGGCCGAACTGTACATCGGCGACAGCCGCGACATCGTCGTCACCCAGCGCAAAATGAAGGAAGAACAAATCAACATCCGCCGCAATCGAAAGGAACAAATCGTCCTCTTTGATACGGATGAAATCCTCACGGCCAAAATCGAAAACTTCAAAGACTCCCCCGCCGTGCTGACCCTGATCGAGCGGATTTCGGGCCAGTGGGAAATGAAATCGTGCTCTCTGCCGTATGTTCGCAGGGATGCCGAGACGCTCGAGTTTGAAATTGCTCTGCCCGCCCGCAAAGGCGATAAACCCGCCGTCGTCCAGCTCGAAATGAACTACCAGCGAAAAAATGTAAGACCCTGATGAAAGTCCGAAATCCAAATAGACCTCTGTCAAGGAGTTTGCGATGAAACGATATGCCGTGCTTGTCTGGATAATAGGCCTTGCCGCCGTGTCCTTTGCCAAAGTGGATTTGGTTACACTGCCCGCCTCTGAGTCCGTGCAGATTACGATTTATGAATCCGCCGACCTGACGCTCGTTCGCGACAGCCGCCCGCTGACCCTTCGTCAGGGCGCCAACCAGCTCCAGTTTTCCTGGGCGGGCACGCTGATTGACCCGACCTCCCTGATGCTCGTGCCCAAAAAGGCCGCCGACCAGGTGGACATTACCGACCTGTCCTATCCGCCGAATGCCGTCAACGTCGGCATCTGGACGCTCGAGAGCCGACAGGCAGGGCGGATTCCCTTTGAGATTACGTACCTGACGAGCGGTTTCAGCTGGCGGGCCTTTTATGCGGGCATCCTGTCCGAGGATGAAAAGACGATGCGGCTGGAAGGGTATGTCCGCGTCTTCAACGAGTCCGGCGAAGATTACGAAAACGCCCAGGTGCGGCTGATTGTCGGACAGGTTCATCTGCTCGATGAAATTGCCGAACTGGCCCGACGGACCTGGCCGTACGGAAGGCCGGGAGAGGAAATACCCGGAATGCCTCCGCAGGTGCAGACGGAACGGGCTATGTTTGGCTTCGGCGCTGTCAAGGCGATGGATGAGATTGCCATGGCCGCCAAGCCCAAAGAAATCCAAAAGGAAGGGCTCAGCGAGTATTTTCTTTATACCATCGAGGGCACGGAATCCATCCCGAACGGCTGGTCCAAGCGGCTGCCCAGTTTCCAGGCCGAAGCTGTGCCGGTCGTCAATCTCTACAAATTCGAAGAAGAAATGTACGGCCCGTCTGTCATCCGGTATCTGTACTTTTTCAACGATGCCGAGCATCATTTGGGCCAAACCCCCATTCCTGGCGGGTCAATCAAGGTCTATCGGACTGTCAGCAAACAGGGACATCTGACCTATGAAGGCGGCTGTGAGATTAAGTACATCCCGGTCGGCCAGGAGGTGGAGCTGAATCTGGGGCCTGCGGAAGATGTTTTGGTCAAACCCAAGTTGATGGATTTCAAGACCGACAATTACCGCTTTGACGACCGGGGCAATATCAGCGGCTGGGATGAAATCCAAACCTTTGCTGTCGAGGTCAAAAACAGCCGGCCGCTGCCGATTCGGCTGGAAATCAAGCGGAACTTCGCCACTGCGTACTGGACGCTGGAGAACCGGGGAGACAGCGAAAAAATTTTTGAAAAAGTCGATTTGGATACGGTAAAATACATACTTTCTATGCCGCCTCAGTCGGCTCGGACTATTGAATATGTCCTGACCACCTATCACGGCGTAAGGCAGGAAGACTGGACCAAACAGAATCAGTAAGCAGAAGGGGGGAGAAAGGAGAGCTCTCTGTGAATGAGAAGGGGGCTTTTATTCTGTGGGGGCTTGTTCTGTTTTGCCAAGGGGCTGTTTCTTATGCTTCGGAGCCCAATCAGCCCGCTCCGACGTTTAAGACGGAATTGCTTCCGAATGAACCGCTCATCGAACGCCGCCAGGTGTGGCATTTCTGGCAGATGCTTCAGGTTGGAATGACCGCTGAAAAGGTAACGGAACTGCTCGGTGAGCCCCTCGAAAAAGAAAGCAGTGAAACGGCCTGTGTGTGGTATTATCACCAGACCCCCCGGCGGCTTCCCAGCGGACAAATCCAGCGGCCGCGATTCGGGTTTCTCAATTTCAAAAAAACCGCTCTCAACGGGCAGGAACAGATGCTCCTGAAGACCTGGCGCCAGCCGGACTGGAATCAGCTGCCCGCTTACAGCGCTGAGCAGTTTGAGTTCCAGCAGAAGCGGCTGGAACAGCTTCGCCAACAGCAGCTGGCCGAACAAAAGCGGCTCGAGGAGGAAAAACGCCTTCAGGAGGAGCTCCGCCGACAGGAAGAACTGCGCCGGCAGGAGGAACTCCGTCAGCAGATGCCGGCCCAACGGGACCAATCTCGCTCCAAAGGGTTTACCCTGAACTGGCAGGAATGGCCCCGCTCTTATTGGTATATCGCAGGGGGTGTCCTGGCGGGGCTGATTGTCCTTTTCCTCATTCTCAAAAAACCCTTCGGCAATTAATTCCTGCTTTTCAGAAGCAATAAGCAGTAATTCGACAGGAAAAGTATATTTTTGCGTTTTTTTAGATTTTTTGCTTGAATTTTTATGAGCATATGCCAATAATTATTCAAAGCTCTTTTACGGCTGAAAGAACGGTATGAAATGTGCATTAGACTGTATCCCTTGCTTTATTCGACAGGCAAATGAAGCGGCTCGGATGGTTTCCGGCGATCCGGCCGTCCATCAGAAGATACTCCATCAGGTTCATTCTCTTTTGTCCGGCATCGACCTGAATGCACCTCCGCCAATTATCAGCCGGCGAATTCATCATCAGATTCGCCAAATCAGCGGCAATCCCGACCCGTACAAAGAGGTCAAACACCGATGCAATCAGCTGGCCCTACAATGGCTGCCCGGCCTGCGGGAGCGGGTGCGAACCTCCGAAGACCCGTTTCGGGCTGCGGTCCTGCTGGCGATTGCGGGCAATATTATCGACTACGGTGTCCACGGCTCCCTGCAGATGCACACGGTCAAGGAAACCATCGACCGGGCCCTTCACCAGCCGCTCGATGAGCAGGTACTCGAGCGTTTTCGTCAGTCCATTGCCGCCGCCCGTTCCATCCTCTATCTGGGCGACAATGCCGGAGAGATTGTTTTCGACCGCCTTCTGCTTGAACAGATGCCGCTCGAGAAGATTACCTTTGTCGTCAAGGGCTCACCGATTCTCAATGACGCAACAAAAGAAGAGGCTGCTCAGGCGGGTCTGACCGAAATGGTTCGGGTCGTCGACAGCGGCGCCGACGCTCCCGGGACGGTTCTGGAGGATTGCAGCCGCGAATTTCGCCGCCTGTTTGAGCAGGCCGATTTGATTGTCGCCAAAGGGCAGGGCAATTTTGAAACGCTCAACGAGACACCCGCCAATCTGTTCTTTCTCTTTCAGGTCAAATGCCCCGTCGTGGCGGCACATCTGGGAGAGGCGATTGGAACATTTGTTCTCAGGCGGACAGAGATGTCTGCCTGTTTGGTCAGGAAAAAACAATAACCCTTTTTGGAAAGGAGCAGCGTATGCCATTTGGAGACGGAACAGGACCGTTTGGAATGGGCCCCCGCACAGGACGGGGAGCAGGTTTTTGTGCAGGATTTGGAATGCCCGGAACCGCTAATCGTTCGTTTCCGTCATGCTTTGGATGGAACGGCGCAGGCCGCGGTTGGCGGAATTGGTTTTGGGCGACCGGACTGCCCGGCTGGGCCCGAGTGCAGCGCGGAGCCGGAATGCCCTCTGGCCCTTGGATTTTATCCGAACAGAAAGAATTGGATGTGCTGAAGAATCAGGCCGCTCAAATGGAGCAGATGCTCGAACAAATCCGTCAGCGTATCGAACAACTGCAGTCCGAGCAGAAGTAGCGGGTTAAGGATGCTTCTATGAAAATCTGCATTACATCAGAGGGGCCGACGCTCGAGGATAGAGTGGACTCCCGATTCGGTCGTGCTGCTTATTTTTTGCTGGTGGATTCCGACACAATGGACTGTCAGGTGCTCTCGAATCAGACTGCTGAAGCAGGCGGCGGAGTCGGAGTTCAGGCGGCCAAAAAGGTTCTTGATGTCGGCGCTCGGGCGGTGCTGACCGGAAACTGCGGTCCGAATGCGATTCGCATTCTTCAGGCGGGCAAAGTAGCCGTCTATAGCGGTGTTTCCGGTTCAGTCAAGCAGGCAATTGAGGCCTTCAAAGCCGGACGGCTGAAACCCGATACGCCGCCCGAACCCCTTCCGCCTGACCGGATGGAGCCGCCGAGGTGAGACCGTATCCGTCCATTGCAGTCGCCAGCGGAAAAGGCGGCACAGGCAAAACCACCGTTGCGGTTAATCTGGCCTGGACGTTGTCTCAGGCCGGACAGCCGGTCCAGTATCTCGATTGCGATGCGGAAGAACCCAACGGAGCAATTTTCCTTCGGCCGATTATCGATTGGAAGGAAAGCGTTTTTGTTGAGGTTCCTCAGGTAGACCTGTCGCGATGCAGCGGTTGCGGCAAGTGCGGGCGGCTGTGCCAGTACGGAGCAATTGTTGCGGCGGGAGCCCATGTGCTGACCTTCGAGACGCTCTGTCATTCCTGCGGCGGATGTATGCAGATATGTCCGGAGGGAGCTATTGCGGCCAAATCCCTCGAGGTCGGGGGCATAGAAGGGGGCAAGGCGGGCGGAATGGACTGTGTGCAGGGCCTGCTGAAAATCGGCAGCGTACGCATACCTGCTGTCATCCGTCAGGTCCGCAGGCGGGCGAGAGCTGATGCGGTCAAAATCCTCGATGCCCCGCCGGGCACATCCTGCCCGGTCCTTGCCGCGGTCCGGGATACGGATTTTGTTCTGTTGGTAACCGAGCCGACTCCGTTCGGCCTGCATGACCTGAAACTGGCAGTCGCCATGGTCAGGGAACTGAGGTTGCTTTTTGGTGTAGCGATCAATCGGGCCGACAGCGGCGATAAACGAATAGAAGAATACTGCGCCGATGAAAACATCGACATTCTGCTGCGTCTGCCGGAGGACCGCCGCATCGCTGAGGCATATTCCGAAGGCCGAATCATTGCCGAGGTCCTGCCGGAATATCGGAAGCCGTTTGCTTGCTTGGCCGAAAGGGTTCTGCTGTGAAGGAAATCGTAGTCATCAGCGGCAAGGGCGGCACCGGCAAAACCAGCATCACGGCGGCACTGGCGGCACTGGCGGGCACCGGTGTGCTGGCCGATTGTGATGTGGACGCAGCCGATCTGCACCTGCTGACATCGCCGATTGTTTTACAGGAGTACGAATTTGTCGGCGGGAAACGGGCGGCAATCCGGTCTGCCAAGTGCCGGGGATGCGGCCGCTGTTATTCTCTGTGCCGATTCGGCGCAATTGAGCCGGTCGTATCCAAGAATGTGTTTCGTGTTCAAGAATCTTTCTGCGAGGGATGCCGGGTGTGCGTGGAGTTCTGTCCGGCGGGGGCGATCGATTGGGTCGAGGTTGTCAGCGGCCGCTGGTTTCTTTCCCAGACCCGTTTCGGTCCGATGGTGCATGCCCAACTGGGCATCGCCCAGGAAAACAGCGGAAAGTTGGTGACGCTGCTCCGCAAGGAGGCCCGGCGAATCGCTGATGAAAAAAAAACGGACTGGGTGTTTACTGACGGCTCGCCCGGGATCGGATGTCCGGTTATTGCGTCTTTGACCGGTGCGGATTTTGTACTGGCGGTGACGGAACCGACTCAATCCGGCTGTCATGATCTGATGCGGGTGCTGGAACTGACCGAGCATTTCGGAATTTCAGCGGCGGTGTGCATCAATAAGGCGGACATCAATCCGGAAATGACACGACAAATCGAGCGGCTTGCGGTCGGGAAAAATCTGCCCAAACCCGTGACGATTCCCTATGACCCTTCAATAACCGCCGCCCAGATTCAGGCGCAGAGTGTGATTGAATATGATAAAAACAGTCCGGCGGCTCGGGCCGTCAGCTCTTTATGGGAAACCATTCAGAAACTGATTTTCTCCTAACAAAAAAGGTGTTGGAAAGAGATTGCTTATGGAACAGCAGAATCATGGGAACCGGATCGGGAAAACCATTCTTGTAATGAGCGGCAAAGGGGGGGTCGGCAAAAGCAGTGTTGCCGTCAATCTGGCTGTTTGGATGGCGATTCAAAACCGGAAAACCGGCCTGCTTGATATTGATCTGCACGGCCCCAGTATTCCGAAAATGCTGGGGATGGAAGAGCAAAAAATTTTTCAGATCGAAGGACAGATGCATCCGGCTCAATACCGGCCGAATCTCAAAGTCATGAGCATCGGATTTTTACTGGAAAACCCCGATACCCCGATTATCTGGCGGGGGCCGGCCAAACATAGTTTCCTTCAGCAGTGTATTCAAAACGTCTGGTGGGACCAACTGGATGTTCTGGTTGTCGATTGTCCCCCCGGAACAGGGGATGAAGTCCTCTCTGTTGTTCATCTGCTGGGAAAAATCGACGGGGCGATCCTTGTGACAACCCCGCAGGAAATCGCTCTTCTGGATGTTCGGAAATGCATTTCATTCTGTCAACAGTTAAAGATTCCGGTGCTGGGTTTGATCGAGAATATGAACGGCCTGCTCTGTCCGCATTGCGGAAAAAAAGTGGATCTTTTCGGATACGGGGCCTGTCAGGATGCGGCAGAGCAGTTCGGAGTTCCTGTTCTCGGGGGGATTCCCTTCGCACCGGAACTGGCCCGAACCGGCGACATCGGGCGTCCTATTGTTCAGAACAATCCGCTTCATCCGGCTGCACAGGCTCTGGCTGCCTGCTTTCAATCCGCTCTCGGAAATGATATGCCTGATGCAAATGAATCAGAAAGGAGTATGTCTATGAAAATTGCTGTTCCTCTTCATGAAGGACGTCTGTCCGCTCATTTCGGCCACTGCTCTCAATTTGCCGTTGTCGAGGTTGACCCGCAAAGAAAAACCATTCTCCATATACAGCTACACACACCGCCTGCACACGAACCCGGTGTTCTGCCCCAATGGCTGTCTCATCTGCAGGTCGGCACGGTGATTGCGGGCGGAATGGGGCAGCGGGCCCAGTCTTTGTTCCAGGAAAAGAACATTCGGGTTCTGGTCGGGGCTCCTTGCGGAACTCCGGAGGAACTTGTTCAGAGTTATCTGGACGGAAGCCTCAAACTCGGTCAAAATGTCTGTGAGCATTAGGAGTCTTTATGCCTCGCCCGCCGTTTTGCAGACGCATCAGCGGCCTGCCGGTTTGTCGGTTTTATAAACCGCAGGGCATTCCCGCCTCGATGCTCGAACAGGTTATCCTGACCGAAGACGAATGGGAGGCCGTTCGTCTGGCCGACAAAGAAGGGCTCTATCACGAACAGGCCGCTGAGCGGATGAATGTTTCGCGGCAGACCTTTGGACGCATTCTCGAATCCGCCCGCCGCAAAATTGCGGATGCCCTTGTCAGCGGCAAGGCCCTGCTGATCCAGGGGGGATGCGTGGAGTTTACGGCACCGACTTTTCCTCCGGCGGGTCCGTCTGCTCCGCCTCGTGCTGTTCAGGGTCCGGACGAATCGGTTCATCCGGAACCGCATCGTCCCTGCGGACGCCGAGGTCGGCATTGGCATCAGCCGTAGCCGTTTCTGGCGTCCGGGGCTTGGCGGGCGGCGCCGCTGTCCAGCCAGTTTCTGCCTTCCAGCAGCCGGGCGATGAGCATCGCCGCCGCCGTATCGCCGCTCGAATTGACCATCGTCGCCGGCGGGTCCACCAGCGTGCCCAGCAGGGCAATTACCGGCAGGGCCTCCGGCCCGAACCCATACAGCGATACAAGAATCATTTCCCCCAGAAAGCCGCCGCCCGGGATGCCGCTCATCACCATCCCCGCCAGCAGGGCCGCACCCACCGCTCCGGCCAGCACCTCCGGCCCGGAAAACTCCCGCCCGAACAGGGCAAACAAAATTGCAATCTTCAGAATCGCCGCCAAACATGTGCCGTCCATATGAATCGTCGCCCCCAGCGGCAGCACAAAACGGCGGATATCGTCCGGGATTCCAATGCGTCCGGCTGCCTCCAGATTGGCCGGCAGGGCTGCCAGACTGCTGCCGGTGCCCAGCGCCGTCAGCGAGGCGGGCCAGATGTGCTTCCAGAACCGCCCGAGCCCCTCTCTTCCGCCCGCCCAATAGGCGTATACCGAAAAACCGGCAACAAAATACAAAAACGCCAGCGGATAATAGACCAGCACCGCCCGTCCGTAGGTGCCCGCCAGCTGCGGACCGAACACCCCGACCAGATAGGCAAAATACGCCGCCAGCCCGATTGGTGCATAGCCCATAATCAGCCGAATCAGCCGACCCATCACGGCGGCTCCGGAGTTCAGGAACGCCCGAAAGGCCCGGCCCTTGCTGCCCGCTGCCTGCGCCGCCAGCCCCGTCAGAATCGAAAACACAATCAGGGCCGCCATATGTTCCCGGTCAAACAGATTCGAAAAGTTGGGAACCGTCAGCGTCTCGGCCAGCGTCTGCCCCAGCCGGACCGATTCGCCCGCATTCGATGGCGCAGCCGACAGGGTCAGGCCCCCCACCGGATTGAACAGTTTAACCGCCCCAATCATCAGGCAGGATGCAATTATCCCCGTTCCGGCAAACACAACCAGCATCAGAACGGCCATCCGCCCCAGCCGTTTTGTTTCGCCGGCGCCCGCCGCCGCCGAACTGAGCGAAAAAAACACCAGCGGCACCGCCGCACAGTACAGCAGATTCAGAAAAATATCCCCCAGCGGCTTGAGCACCTCCGCGCGATGTCCGCCGAACCAGCCCAGCAGTCCTCCAATTACCGCCGAACCCAGCAAAATCCCGGTAAAAACTCCGCTTGAAAGAATCGATTTCGAAGGCATCCGTTCCTAAAAACCCTTTTATCTTCTTCCAATTTCCCGCAGGAAGGACAAAGAAACACCAAAGTATTGTCTTTACGGATTTCGTCTCTTTTTCCCGTCCTCTTCGTTTGACTCTTTGCGGGGAAATTTCTTTTTTACGTTTTCACAACCCCCAGGGTCTCCCAGATTTTCTCGATTTCCCGTCGGTCCGCCTCTGAGGTATAGTACACCGCCAGATGCAGTTCCTCCTCGGGGGTAAAGCCGAACAGATAGACGCCGTGCAGTTCCTTGTCGGCCACGGTTTCCGTCAGCGAATACCGCAGTTTGACCATGCCCTCTTCGTCGCGCCGCTGCAGGTCGGCCGCTTTTTCACTCTTGATGGAAAGGATTCCGTTGACCCGCTCTTCAATCGACTGATTGTTGGCGGTATAGACATCCATCCAGATGGTCAGCCCCGGCCGCCAGAGCACCAGACTGCCGCCGTCAATCCGCCGAAACATCCGTCCGCTGATGTCAAACCGCCAGCACTGCGGCACCAGCACCGTTCCGGCGACCACCGGCGGCAGCAGGATGATTTCCGGCTCTTCCGTATCCGGACTGGTCACTTCCAGCCGGCCGGCAGCGTTTCGCTCAATCTGCGTCCCCGGCGGATACATCAAAAAGGGGATAATCTCCGGGTCATAATTGGCTATTGTATTGATATCCAGCAGCGAAATGTGCTCCGGTTCGTCCAGATATTCCTCGGTCTCTCCGCCTCCCAGAAACCGCCAGCCGCTGTCGGCCTCCTCATCAGGTTCTTCCCGCACCATGCACTGAACGCGGTGGCCGTCCACGGCAATCTTGTCCGAAACAAAGCCGAACCCCAAATCGGGCACTAAGGACTGAATCTCCGAGGCTGCCAGTTTGTATTTCTTTTCCATCGGCTCACACTCCTTTCTGAAGAGTTTGCCTCTCATTCTACCCGCCCCTGCCGCCCCCCTCAACAAAATAACCCGTGAAAATCCGCCTGCACAAAAATTGAGTGAAAATCAAATTTCTCCTTCTATACCTCCGACAGAGCCGTTTTTTCCTGAAACGTCCATTCCTGCTTTGTCATTCTCTCGCAGATTTCTGTCATTCCCGCGCAGGCGGGAATCCATCCTTTCGAAAAGCAGCCCGTGGCCGGGCTCCGGCAGCCGGCTCTTTCCGCTTCCCGACCAATCACGGACAACTACAACTGATAACTGTTAACAGATAACTGTCGTTAGAGAGACGTCAGATTTTCTCCGGGGCGGCAGAGCGGACGGCATCCAGAAATTCCTGCGGCTGCTGCGTGCCGATGAGTATCCTTTTGCCGTTTTTCAGTTCCAGCTGGATTCCCTGATTGCCGCGGATGTTATACGCCGTGCCGGCTTGCCCATATCGAATCCCCCAGCCGCCGTATTCGAGAATCGGCGAATAGCTGCGGGCATACAGCCGCTCAATCTCCTTCCAGGCGATTCGCTTTCGCAAAAACGTCAGCGGCAGGCATACAACCTCTATGCCCTCCTTTCTTACGCGGGTGAGCATTCCCCCCGAAGCAAGGAGCCCATCCACCGCGGCCGTCAATGCCCAGCAAAGCCACAGGAGCCCTCTTAAAGCTCCTGACAGGGCCCCCTTGAACTGCAGGAAGAGAATGACCCCTCCAAAAACGGCAATTCCTGCCCACAGAGGCACCTGCAGCAGGAGTCCAAACCGCTGCCGCTCTTCGAACAGCGGCATAAAAACTTCTTCCCAGGGTTCGGAGCCGGCTGATTTGTTTGTCTCCATTATTTCTGTCCCACAGCGGTTTCCGTATACGGAATCCACACCGCCATCGGCCCTTTGCCGCGATATGCCCAGGCATAGTATGGAATCGCCTCGAACTTCCGCGGCGTTCGGCGGATTTGGCCGTCCTCGCCTCGGCCGATTTCCGCCGCCGTGCCCCGCAGGACCACCAGCCCGCCCAGCAGGTCCGCCCGATACACCGCCTCCAGCGGCGCATCCTTTTCAACCATCACACTCAGCACCTGCCCGCCTTCCACATCCGGCCACTCCAGACAGTACACCAGCGGTCCGCGCTGAAAGGCCGTCTTGCCGATGTTGTCCTTGACCCGCTCATCACAGGTAATTCGCCGCACGGGCATCGGCAAATCCAGCATCACCGTATCGCCCGCCTTCCAGAGCCGGTCGATAACGGCATATCCTTTCTGGATTTCCGGCTCGATGGGCTGTCCATTGACGGCAATCGCCGCCGGCCGTTCCAGCGGTTTTGTAAACGCGTACAGCGCTGAAGAAGAAAAAACATCCGTCGCCCAGTCAGGTATTCGTATCTTCAGCACCATCGGCAGATTGTCCGATTCCGGCAGAATCTGCAGGAGTACCTTGCCGTCCCACGGAAAATCCGTCTCCTGCAGGATTCGCACAGTTCCGCCGTCGGGTTTGAGCCGGGCCTCCGACTGGCCGAACAGGTTCACATACACTGCTTTGCCTCGCACGGCATACGCATACCCCGAAACGGAGGCCAGAAACCGCGTGATATTGCCCGGACAGCAGGCGCAGCCGAACCATTCGCTTCGCTCGTAATTGCCCGCCGACTCCAGCGGATTGGGATAAAAGAACCGCTTGCCGTCCAGCGATACGCCTGAAATGACGCTGTTGTACAGGGCCCGCTCCATCACATCGATATATTTGGATTCGCCGTCCAGCAGAAACATTCGATGGTTCCAATAGACATTGGCGATGTTGGCGCAGGTCTCGCAGTAGGCGCTGGCGTTGGGCAGTTCATAATCGTTTCCGAAGGCCTCTCCCTGATGGCGCGCTCCGATGCCGCCGGTCACATACAGTTTTCGGTTGGCCACGTTGTCCCAGAGGGTATGAATCGCCCGGATAAAGTCCGCATCGCCGGTCAGGGCCGCCGCGTCCGCCATCCCGCTGTACATATAGCCGGCCCGCACGGCATGTCCGACCGCCTCGGTCTGCTCCACCACCGGGATATGCGACTGCATATAGGCGTCTTTGTGTCCGGTTCGTCCCCGCTGATTGAGGAACCACCGGGCCTGGCGGAGGTATTTTTCATCGCCGGTGACCCGATACAGTTTCACCAGTCCGATTTCAATCTCCTGATGGCCGGGGACGCCCTCGTGTTTGCCCGGCCCGAACGTTTCACAAATCAGATCGGCGTTTTTGACGGCGATATCCAGAAAGGTCCGCTTGCCGGTGGCCAGATAATGCGCTACGGCCGCTTCGTACATATGCCCGGCATTGTACAGCTCGTGGCTGGCGGGCAGATTGTCCCAGCGCTCCTTGTCGTAGCAGCAGGTGATTTGGCGTTTGCCGCCTTCGCGGGCATTGGCCGTATAGGCCGTGTACAGATAGCCGTCCGGCTCCTGGGCGGCGGCGATATACCCGATTAACTGATCCAGATATGCCTCCATCTTCGGGTCCGGCTTGACCATCAGCCCGTACGAGGCCCCTTCAATGATTTTGTAGGGGTCGGTGTCGTTAAACCCGAATTCTCCTTCCCAGCGGCCTTCCATCAGTTTGCCGGCAATCTTAAAATTGTCGATGCGGTGCGTCTTTTCACACATCTCGAAGGCAAACGGAATCGTCACCGTCCGATTAGTTTCGATCCGCGGCTGCCAGAATCGGTCCGTAAACCGCACCTGCGTAAACGGCACCGGCTGATACGGATAATCCGCCCCGGCCCAAAGCAGCGGATTTGACAAACAAAACAGCACAGAACAAAGAACAGCGCAGACATTCCGATTCGGACCCGGGCGCTTCATAGAGACCTCCAGCAAGCTCGTTTCAGGTTCTCGTTTTTGTCCGATGATACTCGACGCCCTCTGGCGGGTCAATCGTCGAGCAGGATAGGGTTTTTTCTTTTGCCCCAGCGGTACGTCCGCTATAATCTCCGGCGGAAAAAGGATTGTTTCAGGAGATGTTTTATGGAGCAAACCGTTCGAACAGGCAGGGGACTGATGGGGCTGTATGCGGCAGGACTGTTTCTGTTTGCGCTCGGCTGCGGCTCCAAAATCCCGCAGGGAAAGTTTACGCAGGAGCAAATGCTCAATATCCCGCTGGCCAATCGCTACAATCTGCCTGCCCCTACCGGCGGGATGGTGTTAAAGGTCGGCTCCAATACGCTCACATCGGAAGAGATTCTCTCCGTGCCTCAGCTTCAGGAGACCCTGACTCCGCTGGCCAAACGCGGCAATCTGGCCGCCTATGAAGCCCAGGCTATGCCCCTGCTTCGAAGCGTCATCCGCTCCAAAGTCGCCGACCTGCTTCTCTATGAAGAGGCCCGCAAAAACGCCCCCGAAAACATCGACGAGCAGCTGGAGGCCGCCGTCAAGAAGGAAATCGAACGCTTCATTGCCGATTACGACAATAACGTCGCACTGGCCGAACAGGAACTCAAACGGATGGGAATGGACTGGCGCTCCTTTCAGGAGTACAACAAGAAACTCATCATGACCCATTCGTTTATCTCCGCCACAGTGATGGAAGAAAAGAAATTCACCCGCCGGGAACTGCTGGATTATTATGAACAGGTCAAAAACGAGCAGTTTTCCCGCCCCGGGCGGCTGCAGTTTCAGCTGATCGAGCTGGTGCCTTCGAAACTGACCTCCGAACAGATTCAGGAAGGCGAAACCCCCGAACAGGCCGCCCGCCGCATCGCCCAGGAGATTCTCAGCAAACTTCAGCAGGGCGCTGATTTCGGGGAGCTGGCCAAACAGTTTTCCCACGACCCCTTGGCCTCTGCAGGCGGGCTGTGGGCCCCTGTGACGATGGGGACGGATTCTCTGGCCCGTCCGTATGACAAAATAGAGAAAATTGCGGAAACTCTGACTGTGAATGAGGTAAAGGGGCCGTTTGAAGAAGAAGGCCGGCTCTTTCTTGTAAAATTGGTCTCTCTAACGCCCCCGGTCTCCAAATCGTTCGATGAAGTCCAGAATATCCTCGAATCCCAGCTTCAGTTTCAGCATAAGAATCGCAAATACAATGAGTTAGTTGAGAAGGTGATTAAAAGGGCCGATTTTGTCGAGTTAGAGCGATTTGCTGAGTTTTGTGCCAATGAGGCCTATCGGCGGTGGAGTCAATAAATGCCCGAAGCGTCTCGGAGGAAAATCTCCAAAAAAACACGGCCCTGTTTTTTTGTAAATATATTGTAGTCAAGAAGATACAAAACATAGCCGTCGTTTTTGTTGTATTCCGCCCCCTTTTTGGATATACTAAGCATAGTAGAAAACAGTCATGGCTTCGGTCATGGGGGAATGAAGACTCTTGTGAAGGGGTTCAAAAATGACACGGTTTTATGAGAAGATTTGGCACCCGTTCTTTGCCGGCAAGAAGCGCATCCTGATTCTGGCTGTCGCCGCGTACATTGCGTTGTGCTGAACCGTAAAACCAATCTTTGAAAGGACTTAATTCGAAAACGCCGGGGAAAGACCACCGCCCCCCGGCGTTTTTTCTGTTTGAAGCATCCCCTAAAAACAAAAAAATCAGGGGCTCCGACCCCATCAGCCCCTGATTTTATAGGCCTGCGTATAGAAGCGGCAGGCACTGATTTTGGTGTCCTTTTATAAATAGTCCGCCCAACCCCCGGCCGTCATTGATAGGAAAAATAGAAATTTTTTAAATTCAGGACATTCGCATTTATTTCAGGAGATAAGCGGCGGCGCCGGAGGTGAAAATCAGCTCCTCGGGTTCGTCGGCAGCAATCACAATCGCCTCCGCTTCCGGCAGCGATTCAATTAATGCCAGCCCTTTTTCCCGGCCCAGCACACTCACAGCGGTTGATAAGGCGTCGGCCTCCATCGCGCTGGGGGCCAGAATCGTCACACTGATTAACTCGGCGGCCGACTCGCCGGTAGCCGGATTGAGGATATGGCTGAATCGTTTCCCGCCTTTCTCGACGAACCGGCGATAATCTCCGCTGGTGGCGACGGCCAGCTCGTCCAGCCGAATCTTGGCGCTGAGGGCCTCGGCTCGGGGGTTCTGAAGGCCGATAGTCCAGTGTTTGGCGGGCGGCGGAGGCGTTCCAAAACAGCGGATATTTCCTCCGACATCGACCATCCCGCCTCGAATCCCCAGTTCTTTCATCGCCCCGATGGCCGCATCAACGGCATAGCCCTTGGCAATTCCGCCCAAATCCAGCCGCATTCCCTCCGCCTCAAACCGCACGGTCTGCTGCGCCGGATTCAAAATCACTTTTTCATACCCCACCCGCTTTCGAGCCTCTTGAATCTCTTCCGGCGTCGGTTCGATTCCTGTTTTTTCCATCCGCCGCCACAGGGCCACGAGCGGTCCGACCGTACTGTCAAAAGCCCCGTTGGTCAGCTGACTGTATTGCCGGGCCGCACACAGCACGGCAAACAGGTCCGGACTGACCTGCACTTCCTGTTCGAATGCTGTTTGGTTTATCTGGGACAGTTCAGAATTCGGGTCGCGGTCATTCATTGTCCGCTGGACGTTTTCGAGGACGTCAAAGGCGGCCTGAATGGCCCTGCGTGCGGCTGCCGGGTCGTCGGCCACAGCCGTCACCTGCACCACTGTCCCCATCATCAGATGAAATCCGCTGTTTTCGACCGCAGGCGGCTTGTATTGCCGGTGCACCCACACCGCCGCCGCGGCCATGAGGCCGCCCAGCACGAGCCCAAAAAGAACGTCTAATTTTTCTTTCATTAGCGGCAAATCGATTCAAAAAAGGTCGAAATTGTGTATAATAGCCGCCCGCTATGATAGAACGGCCCATACAATCTGTAAAGGAACAAGTCAGCCGACGGCTCCTGCCCTTTGTGCGCAAACCCGCCCGATACATCGGCGGTGAAATCAATCAAATCTGCAAAGACCCGGCTTCCGTCGAGGTCCGAGTGGGCCTGTGTTTTCCCGATATTTATGAAATTGCCATGAGCCACACCGGTTTGGCGATTTTGTACGAGGTCATCAATCGGCTGCCGTGGGCTTCGGCGGAGCGCATTTTTGCCCCCTGGCTGGATGCCGAAGAGCGGATGCGAAACGAGCATATCCCGCTGTTTTCTCTCGAATCCCGACTGACTGCCGACAGTTTCGATATAATCGGGTTCAGTCTGACCAACGAGCTGTGTTATACCAATCTGCTCAATCTGCTGGATTTGGCGGGGCTGGCGGTTCGTTCGGAACACCGCCGCCCACAAGATCCGCTCGTCATTGCGGGCGGTCAGGCCGCTAACTGCGCTGAGCCGATCGCTCCCTTCGTCGATTTGTTTGTGCTCGGCCAGGGCGAAGAGGCCGTGGTTCAATTGCTGGAATTGTATCGGAAAAGCAGACAGCAGGGGGTTTCCAAAAGCGAGTTTCTCCTGCAGGCGGCCCGCATCCTGCCGTTTGTCTATGTCCCTTCTCTGTATGAGTGGGAGTACGATGATAGGCGTCTTTCTGTGCTGCGGGCTGCACATCCGGACATTCCCCTGCGCATTCACGATGCCGCCCTCGATGATTTTGAAAACGCCCCGGTACCGGAAGCCCCCATTGTGCCGTTTGTGCAGACCGTTCATGACCGAATCACGCTGGAGATTATGCGGGGCTGTCCGGGCCGGTGCCGGTTTTGTCAGGCGAGTTTCTGCCGGCGTCCTGTGCGGTATCGTTCCGTCGGACGGATTGTCGAACTGGCCCGAAAGCAGTACTGGAACACCGGCCACGACACCATCGGGCTTTTGAGTTTGTCCACCGGTGAGTACCCCTGGCTCGAGGAGCTTGTCGAGCGGCTGACGGCGTATTTTGGCCCGCTTCGCGTGGGCATTTCGATTCCCAGTCTGCGGGTTCAGCAGCAGCTGCGGCTTCTGCCCAAACTGATGACGTCCGTTCGCAAAAGCGGCCTGACCATTGCCGTCGAAGCCGCCTCTGAGCACTTGCGGCAGGTCATCAACAAGCCCATTTCGGATGCCGACCTTTTTGCCGGTGTTCAGGCCGCTTATGAGGCGGGCTTCCAGAGTGTCAAACTTTACTTTATGGTCGGTTTTCCCGGCGAAACCGAGGCCGATATCCTTCAAATTGTGGATTTATGCAATGCCGTGGCTCAGCTCCGCCGACAGGTTGCCGGCCGGCCTGCCTCCGTGACCGCCTCGGTCAGCTGGCTGGTTCCCAAACCTCACACGCCGTTTCAGTGGCTCGGGCAGAAGCCGATTGACTATTTTCAGCAGGCCCGCCGTCTGCTGCTGGAGCGCAAACAGCAGCTGCGGGCCGGCACTGTTCAAATCAAATATCACACCATCGAACGAAGCATCCTCGAGGCGGCGATGGGGCGCGGCGGCCGGCGATTGGCCGATGTTATCGAGACCGCCTGGCGGCAGGGGGCCAAGTTTGACCTGTGGGATGAAACGTTTGATTTCCAGCGCTGGCAGAATGCCTTCGCTGCACACGGTCTGGATGTTCATCAGGAGGCCCAGCGTTCTTTTCAGCCCGGACAGCTGCTGCCCTGGGCCCATCTGGGCGGCCCGGAAGAATCCTACCTGCTCAAACACTACCGCCAGGCCCTTCAGGTTTGAAAAGGAACGAAGTAAAAATCTGTGAGACGTGTGCTATTTACTGCCCGTCTGTCCATTTGCGGATTCCCGGCGGCTGTTTAATGCCTCCGCGGCCGTTGGACAAGTGAAAGTCGCGAATAATATCCGCTGCTTTCTGCGGGTCGTCGCAGATCGTAAAAACCTTCAGGTCTTCCGGGTCAATAAAGTGGTGCTTTTTCTGCATGACTTCCGTCAGCCACTCCACCAGACCGCCCCAGAACTCACTGCCCATGCAAATCACCGGAAAATAGGCCTGTTTGAGCGTCTGAATCAGCACGAGGGCCTCAAAATATTCATCCATTGTGCCGAATCCGCCCGGCATCACCACAAATCCGTGTGCATATTTGAGGAACATCACTTTGCGGCAGAAGAAATAGCGGAAGTGCAGCGACAGATTCTGATATTGGTTGGGAATCTGCTCGTGCGGCAGTTCGATATTCAGCCCGATGCTTTTTACCCCCGCCCGCCGGGCTCCTTTGTTGGCCGCCTCCATAATCCCGCCGCCTCCGCCCGTAATGACGGCAAATCCCGCCTTGCCGATTAAATAAGCGGTTTCTTCAGCCATGTTGTAGAAGCGGCTTCCCCGTTCCTCACGGGCGGAACCAAAAATAGATACCGCAGGTCCGATATTGGCCAGCTCCTCGAATCCTTCGACGAACTCGGCCATAATCCGAAAGATTCGCCACGGCTCTTCGGCAGGCAATTTACTGTATTCTGTCATCCAAAATCTCCAGAATCAAAAAAACTCCATATCTATATCGGCCAGTCGGGCCTGAAAATCAAGTGCCTTTTGGGAAAGGAGAAAGACGAATACCGTCAATACGAACGTTCGAGCACTTTTGTGCAGCACCGAAGGGAACCGCCGTACATGGCACTGAGGGCAAAGCCGTCAATTCCAATGACTTGGAAGCCCGCCTTTTCCCAAACGCCGGCGGCGGTTTGGTCGAAACCAGCCCACCCGTACAAAGGCAGGTAAACCCGGCGGCCTTCCGGCCCTGTTTCCTGAAGGACATTGGTGTAGGTGATTTCCGGATAGCGAATACAGGGGGCTGTTTCATTTGCTTCTGATGCTGACTCGGTAGAGGGGGTGTTGCGGGGAACAGACAAGTAAGGGATTCGGATGACTTCAAACCCCTTGCGGACAAACTCCTCGGCAATTCGGTCCAGCACAGGGGCAATTGCCCTACAGTGCTGAATAGCTTCCTGAGTGAGCCCTTGGGTGTCAGGCGGCTCTGTCTTCCGTTCCTGCCGCTCATACAAAACTGTGGTACGTTCATCCCCCAAAAACATATGTCTGCACCGTTCTTCGAAGTCCGATACTTCCTGAGCAGATTGCTCCAGCTGCTGCTGCGCCAGTTTTGCTCCCCAGTTGGGGTCCGCCAGGATGATCCGTTTTGCTCCCAGCGGAGCCAGCATCATATCCAGATGTCCAATCGGCTGCGGGCTGGGACCGACCACCCAAATCCGCCGACCGAGCTCGTTCTCAAATTGCCGAACCGTCCGAGCGGCACTTTGATTGCGTTGTGCGGCGTTCAGCACAATTGTATCGCTGCCGATATAGACGAACTCTTCATCCGAAACGATGTTTCCCCCTTCAAAGATAAAGCGGCTCCGGCGGACGGGCCAGCCGAGATATTCCTCCAGCAATTGTGCAACCCGAAGGTCGTCTGCTCGTTCGAACATCGCCGACAGGAGCAGTCTTTTTCGTCCGGACGGATGACAAAGTACCAAAAAGGGGTCCTGCGGCCATATCGTCATTTCTGTGTCGGCGGGAACTGTGAAAAACTTCACGCGCCCCGGGAACGGGTCATACGCCACCCGAAAAGCCGACGGGTCATTCACCGCCAAAATCACCTCCGTGTATGCCGGAAGGTGATTGATGATATGATTAGTCAGCTGTGCATTAGCCAGCAGAGCGCGCCGCGCGCTGTTGACGCTGCAAACTGCTTTTTGAATTGAGCCGCCGGTATCGGCCAGAAGTGTATAGTTTCTTTCTCTGGGCCGAAGCCAAAGCAGCGCAGCGCATACAATCAATCCATACGCCGCGCTCTTTTGCATCCTGCGCAGGCGTTTGTTCATTCAATTATTGGAGGTAAAGTTTCAACCTGTTACCGCCGTCGAATCGCAAGCAGTCCGGCTCCGCCCGCCGCCAGCAGCAGCGATGCCGGCTCCGGAATCCCCAGTGCATACGTCCCCGGCACGTCCATGACCGCCCAAACGTATTCATTGGCCGCATCGTTGCCGTAATAACCCAGTTCAAAGACGGGGGAACCCATCCGGCGAATGGCTGTAATTGCTTTTCGGCTCAGGACCCTGCCGCAGGACCTCCACATTCGCCGGGCTTGGTCTTTGCGAACCAGCCGCATCAGGGTCAGATTTTGCGGGCGCAGTCCCTTGGCTCGAATCCGGCTGCGGTCATAGCCGAGCCGAATCCTCGCCTTGGCTCTTGCCGGCAATTCCCGAAGCCGCTCGCCGGTCATCTCGTTCTGAACGGAAAGCCGCAGAGCAAGGGTTTCGTCTATCAGCTGAAAACCCGGCTCAACCGGTGCAGCGCCGGCGGTTACCCCTTCAATCTCCACCCGGAAACCGAACGCAGTGGTGACGGGGTTATGAATCCGTACACCGGTGACCTCTTCCATGTGGTCATAGGAATAAAGGACAATATCTTCACCAGGTGCCACAACGGCTGTAACCGCCGCTTTTGCAGATTCGGAACAGATTCCTGCCCATAATACGGCTGCCATGAAGCAGTAAAGAAAAGTTTTGCTCATATTGATTCCTCCTCAAAAAAGATGACTTCGAATAAAAACAAATGATTGCCTCCGGATGTATCTATTTATGATAACACTTCACATCGGTCTGTCAAGATTTTTGCAGAAACAGTTCGTGGAGAGATTTTATTGGGAAAGCATTGAAGGGATAATCGATACACAAAAAACAAAAAAACGCTCCCCCCGGAACAGAGCGTTTTTTTGTTTTCGTTTGCAGGCCGTGTTCATCCGGCCCGCACACACCCACCCGCAGGAACCCTTACAGGTTTGGTACCGGGCCGGTGGTCTGGGCCTCAAAAAACTGCACCGGCAGCAGTACCTTCAGGGGCGGACTTTTCGGATAGCGGATGCGATTCAGCAGCCGCCGCAGCGATTCGGCCCCCAACCGAAGCGCCGGGACGGATATGCTGGTCAATCGCGGGCATCCGAGCGTGTTGTCTTCACTGTTGTCGAAACCCGCTACCGAAACATCCCCCGGAACACGAAGCCCCCGATCAAACAGTCCTCGGCAAAGCAAATAACCCACCCAGTCATTGGCACAAACCCACGCACGAACTCCCTTTTTCACACGTTCGAGCACTCGGTCCAATTGTCCGTTCAGGTCCAGCTCTTTATCCTCGAGCGTCCCGGGGCCCAGTTGACAGACGTTCTCGGGGACAAAAGGCAGACCCAGCCGGCATAGGGAGTTGACATACATCGCAAAACGATTTCTGGCAAAGACCACCTGACCGCAGTTGCCGAAAAAGCCGATTTGCGTATGGCCGTGCATAATCAGATGGTCCATCAGCATCGAAATCCCCTGATTCTCATCCACGCTGATGACGTCAATCGGCAGGGGGGAGTAATCGTAAAGAATGGACACACACGGGAAGGTTTCTGACAGCGTGCGAACTACATCCATCGGCCAGTGATTGGCCAAAATCAGCCCCTGAATCTGTCCGTCCCGCATCGCCGGCGGCTGATTTTCCGGATAGAGAATCTGTCGGCTGTCTTCCTCTTCAATATAGTGCACAACGAGGGACACATTCATCTTGGCGCACTTTTCGCTCATTCCGGCAAAATAGTGCGTATGCTGCCACTCGTGGTGTTTTCGCAGAATCAGCACCCCAACCATGCAGGGTTTGCTTTCTTCTTCGATGGCCTGGCGGATGTGAGTGCCTGTATCGTAGCCCAGCTTGGTGGCCATATTCAGGACACGCTGGCGGGTTTCTTCGTTGATGTCGGAGTAGTCACCGCGAAGGGCTTTCGAAACGGTCGCTACAGAAATGTTTAATTTCTCCGCGATATCTTTCTGATTGACCCGTTTCTGTGTCATAATAGGCAATCTATCGAAAATTAACGAAAAAGTCAAGTCTTTTTCGAAAGTTTTCGAAAAAAACAAGAAATTTCTCGCTTTGTAAGTCCTTTATAGGAGATTGGTTAGATAACCATTAGATTGCTTCGGCGAAATATTTAATTAATTCTTCGGTTTCCTCCCAGCTGATGCAGCTGTCCGTAAGCGAAACGCCGAATTTCAGTCCGCCGGAGGCGCCGATGCTCTGTTTTCCCTCCTTGAGGAAGCTTTCGAGCATGATACCTGCAATGCTCTTATTGCCCGTGCGAATCTGGTCGGCAATATCAAAGAGGGCTTCCCGCTGGCGTTTGTGGTTTTTGTGCGAGTTGGCATGGCTGCAGTCGATAATGATGCCGTTGGGAATCTGGGCTTTTCTGAGCAGTACCTCCGCAAAGGCGACATATTCACTCGTGTAATTCGGCCCGCTCGAGCCGCCCCGCATCACGAGGTGTCCGTATTTGTTCCCGCGGGTTTCCGCGATAATCACCTGCCCGTTGCGGTCAATTCCGAGGAACGAATGGGCGCTCATCGCCGCACGAATCGCATCCAGGGCGATTTCCAGGTTGCCGTCTGTAGCGTTCTTAAAGCCGATCGGCATCGACAGACCGCTGGCCATCTGCCGGTGAATCTGCGATTCGGATGTGCGGGCTCCGATGGCCGCCCAGCTGATGAACTCGGCTAGATATTGCGGAACAATCGGGTCCAGAAATTCCGTCGCCGCCGGCAGCCCCATCGAGGTTATTTCCGACAAAATCCGTCGCGATTGGCGGATGCCGTTTTCAATATCATACGAGCCGTCCAGGTGCGGATCGTAGAGCATCCCCTTCCAGCCGAGCGTGGTGCGGGGTTTTTCGAAGTAAGTTCGCATAATCAGCAGCAGTTTGTCGGCTACCTCATCCTGAAGCCGGCGAAGACGGCGGGCATACTCCAAAGAGGCCTCCACATCGTGCAGACTGCACGGCCCCGTAATCACAATCCGGCGTCCGTCTCGTTGTGTTAAAATCGCTTCGACGGTCCGACGGGATGCCGCTACCACATGCGCCTGGGCTTCTGTCTGAGGGATTTCCTCTTTGAGCTGACCGGGGGTAATCAGCGGCTTAAAACACCGTATATTGAGATTATCTGTATATTCCATAGGTCCGATTGTTTCTCTTAAAAGAAAAGAGTATAACACAAATCTGCAAAAAGGGCAAGAGCCCGCTTCCGGCGGTTGCGAAAAGGCATTTTTCTGGCGGTCCGGGCAAAACTGACTATAATAGACCGAACAAAGCAGGAATTGATAAGGGTTTAAGATATGGTCTCTCGAAAGAGTGAAAAAAAGAAGGTTTCACAAATCTGCATCGTCACCGTCACCGGCAAGGACAAAGTCGGGATTATTGCCCGGATTGCCAATACGATGGCCAAAGCCAATATCAACATCATTGATGTCAGCCAGCGGATTATGGAAGATTACTTTGTAATGACGATGGCCATCGATATCACGGAGGCCACCATCGAGCTGGAAAAACTCCAGGCCCAGCTGAACAAAATCGCCCGTCAGATGGACCTGACCATCACTCTCCAGCACGAGAATATCTTCAAAATGATGCACCGGGTCTGAACCGGACTGTTCATGAAAAACAGATGCGGCCGAATACACAAATAGCTGTTTTGATGAATGACACGGCTGCGGAAGGTTTTCTTGCCGAACATGGTTTGTCTGTCTGGATTTCTCATGCAGGGCATCGCATTCTCTTTGATACCGGCCAGACGGATGCCCTTCTCCGAAATGCCTGCAAAATGGGGATTGATATTGCCTCGGCGGATGCAGTCATTCTCAGCCACGGCCACTATGACCATACCGGCGGTTTGTCGGCTGTTCTTTCGGCAGCCGAAAAGGCAAGTGTTTTTCTGCATCCGGAGGCGTTGAAGCCCAAATTCAGCCGCAAACCCGACCATGTGAAATCCATCGGGATTCCTCAGGCCGCCAAAGGTGCCCTGCAGAACCGACGCATCATTTGGACCGACCGGCCTGCCGGTCCGGTCCCGCAAATCTTTTTGACCGGACCCGTCCCCCGAATCAATTCTTTCGAAGATGTCGGCGGAGATTTTTTTCTGGATGCCGACTGTCGAACCCCTGACCTTCTTCAAGACGATCAGGCCCTCTGGCTTGAATCAGACCGGGGGCTTATCGTCATCGTCGGGTGTGCCCATTCCGGCCTGGTGAATATTCTCGATTATATCAGCCGCCTTACAGCCGGCAGGCCCATCCATACCCTCCTCGGAGGCATGCATCTGCTGAATGCCTCCCCAAACCGAATCGAAAAAACCATCGAAGCCCTTCACCGACACCGCGTTCGGCAAATCATTCCCCTCCATTGCACCGGCCCAGAAGCTGTCCGGCTTCTCCGGGATGCTTTCCCGCACGCCTGTCTGATTCTTCCGGCCGGCAGTCGGCTGACCCTCTGATGTGTCGAACAATCCGCAGTGATTTCCTAACGGACGGACCCGATGGAGCTGTTTTTTCAGCTCAATATCTCCTGCTGTCTGCTGCAGATTGTTTTCGTTGTTTTCCCGTTTTTTCATCCGCAAAATTCTTTAAAAAACAAAAAAAGCAGAACACCTTTTGATGTCTGCTTTCTGTTTTTTATCGCGACTTTTTTTGTGGGATTTTCGGTGGGGTTTTTTAGGAAAGTTCTTCGCGTTTCTTCAAATCCCTTTTCTCATTTCTCTTCCGGCGGGCCTCGTCCCTTCGCCTTCGCTTCTCCCGTGTGCGGGTTCGGGTCAATGATGTCTTCTTCCCTCGTCGGCATACTATCCCATCCTTAATTGAAGTTCCTGCTGTTTGCCTCGTTTCCTCGTCTATAAAAAGCATACAAAATAAGTCCGCCGCCTCCAAATCAAACCCCGGAAAACCGACGTGCTGGTTTTGGAAGCGGCGGATCGCGGCCGGAAAGGGCAGGCAGCGGAAGAGGTGCTCGAATCGAAAACGGACCTGAATGAGTGCAAGTTTTTGTCATAAGAATCATCGGAAAAAGGGTGAAGGAATTCTGCCGCCTAAGCCCAAACGAACGTTCCAGTTGTGTTTCCGGCGGCCCGCGTCCCCCTTCAACCGCTAAAACCAGCTCAACTTTTCTTTCGCACATGGTCATCTGTTTCCCCCAGTTCCTGACTTGTTATACAAGCGTGAGTATAGCAGAATGCGGGTTGGATTTCAAGAAATGTTTAAGAATAAATTAAGACAATCGGCTTATTTGTTTAAAATATGGGCCTGTGTGTCAATATCGGGCTTTTTATAAGACGTTTCGCTTGTTTTCTTAAAAAATTTTTTAAGATTTTTCTTCGGGCTCTTCTTCCGGATACATAAATGCCGGCATCCGGCGCGGCCTGCCGTCTTTGTCCACACACGCCAGGATGCTGCTGCCCTCGGCCAGCAGAACCCCTGTGCTTTGCCGAACCAGCCGATAGCTGTGCTCCACCCGGGCGCTGGTAATCCGTGTGCAGGTGGTAATCAAGTCCAGTTTCTCGTCATAAAATGCAGGCCGGCGGTACTTTACGTTCAATTCCGCCACGACGAAATAAATCCCGTTCTTCTCCAAATCACTGTAGGCCAGCCCGTTTGCCCGCAGCAGTTCCGTCCGCCCCATCTCAAACCACACCGGATAGACCGTATGATGAATAACCCCCGACTGGTCCGTCTCGCTGTAGCGCGGAATGATGGTGATGGTATGGGTTTGGATTTTGGTGCAGTCCGGAAAGGTTTTCACCTCCGGCGCCGGAAAGTCATCGCTTCTCGGTTTCACTCGCATTTCTGGTTTCCTCTTACTCTTGCTGGCAAAACATCTTGCGGCATTGTCTCTTGAAGGCGGCTTTTCTTCAAGCCCCATTTTTTCATTTTCAACCCGCCTTGTCCGATGGTATCTTTAAGGCCCGTTTTTGAAAGAAAGGAAGTTTTTTGTGATTGAATTGAGGGATAAACGGATTGTTGTAATGGGGTTAGGTTCGTTCGGCGGCGGACAGGACAGTGTTCGTTTTGCCTGTGAGCAGGGGGGGCGCGTTACGGTCACCGATTTGGCCGATGAGGGCAAACTTCGCGAAACCATCGATTCCCTGCGTTCGCTGCCGGTTGCCTGGCATCTGGGCGGCCATTTGGAAGAGGATTTCCGCACGGCTGACGTGGTGATTGTCAACCCCGCCGTGCCGCCGGAGAATCCTTTCCTTCAGATTGCCCGCCAAGCCGGGGCCGTCATCACCTCGCAGGTGGAGTTGTTTTTCGAACGCTGTCCCGCCCGGATTGCCGCCATCACCGGCTCCAACGGCAAAAGCACAACCACCGCCTTGACGGCCCACCTGCTCGAGGCCGCATCTGCTTCTGAAAAATGGGCTTATGGAAATGTTTACTTGAGCGGCAATATTGGCAATCGTCCGCTTTTGGGGCTTCTGAAAGACCTGACGGAAAAAGATATTGTCGTTCTGGAAATCAGCAGTTTCCAAATCGAACAGTTGTCCGGATGTCGTCGGGGGGCTGATACAGCCCTTTTGACAAACTTGAGCCCCAACCACCTTGACCGTCACGGAACCTTTGAGGCATACGCCGCGGCCAAAAAAATCCTGTTTGAAAACCAGCGTCCCAACCCGGACTTTCCGCCTGTTTCTGTTTTTAATGCAGAAGACCAAACCGGCCTTCAGTGGTTTGCGGAGTATTCGGAGCAGGATTTTCGCCGCTGTTTGCTGTTTAAGGCAGAGGATATTTGTGGGGAATACCGCCGTGTTTTCCGCCTGCCCGGGCGGGTGAACCTTCAAAACCTCGCGGGGGCTTTGACGATTGCAGGTGTTTTCGGGGCGGATAAGAAAATGCTGCGGGAGGCGGTTTCGTCTTTTGAGGGTCTTGAACACCGGATGCAGTTTGTGGCCGAAATCGACGGGGTTCGCTGGTACAATGATTCGAAGGCGACGACACCGGTCAGCACGATGGCCGCTCTGAACGGCATCGAAGACCCCAAGATTTTAATTGCGGGCGGTTATGATAAGCATATCGGCTTCGAAGAGCTCGGCCGATGCATTGCCAATCGATGCAAGGCCGTTGTTCTTATCGGACAGACCGCCGACAAAATCCTCGATGCGGTCAAGTCGGCAGGCCCTTCCAAGACAATTGTTCAAAAAGCCGCATCAATGGAAGAGGCAGTGCGTTTATGTTACAAAGCGGCACAAAAAGGTGATGTGGTTCTAATGAGCCCTGCCTGTGCCAGTTATGATATGTTCAAAAATTATCAAGAGAGAGGGAACGTTTTCCGTCAGGCGGTCCTGAACCTTCAAAAATAGCAGTTATCAGACCAAAAAACGAAGTTGGAAAAATTTTTTGGAATCTGAACAAAACACTTCCGGAAAGTTTAGTTCCGGATAAAAACTTGGAAATCACCCACGTAATTCTGAAAACTTTCTAAAAACTCCGCAAATTTTTTCTTTTTCTATATTTCCCAAATTCTATAGGGACATTTCTTCCATTAACCAGCCCATTTGTTTTCCCCGAAACACTCATTAACAAAAACGACAACAAGAAACGGCAGAATGATTGGAGGTTTTTATGGAATCAATGGTGGAACGAAGGGCTGAAAAACGGTTACGCTACAGCTGGCCGGTTTGGTTTGCAGAAGATTATGATGACATTCTTACCCAGGGCCAAATGATTGACATTTCCAGCAGCGGAGCGGCATTTTCCTGCTATTCCGACCGCTGTCCCAGTCCGGGCGAACACATCACAGCCCGCTTCAGCATTCCCCAGTTTGGGGAGGATGAAACGTTTGGATTGGCGAATTTTATACGGGACGGGAGAATCTGCCGTGTGGATCAATTGGGACCTTATTTGCGGAGAGTGGCTGTCCAGTTTTCGGAGCCCCTTCCGTTTAAGCCTGCCGAAAGCCAGCCCGTTGAACAATATATGGTTGTTTAACGGCTGAACAATACCAGCATATTTTTCCGGAGATTTCGAACGCCTGTCAGCAGCCGACAGGCGTTTTTTTTCTTTTCTTCTCGCCCTGTCAGACCTATGATTGACCCCTATGCTCGAGAAAGGACTTGTGCAGATTTACACCGGTGATGGGAAGGGCAAAACGACCGCCGCCCTCGGTCTGGCCTTGCGGACGGCGGGCCACGGCGGACGAGTTCTGATTTACCAATTCCTCAAGCCCTCTTCCCTGAATCTTGGTGAACGAACCGGTCTTCAAAATATCGGGAATATCACGCTGCTGTCGCTGGATGAACCCTGGGATATGTTTGAGTCGATGGGGGACCAGAAAGCCATTGAACGAATCCGGACGGCCGTCGGCAAGGCCCTGAAGAAAATTCAGACGGCCGCTCATGAGCGGTATTATGATTTGATCATTTTGGATGAGATTGTTTTTTGTCTGTCCAAAGGACTGGCTTCGATGGATGATATCCGTCAGCTGTTTGCCTATCGAGACCCCTGTGTCGAATTGGTTTTGACCGGACGCGGTGCCACACAGGAACTGATGGATATGGCGGACCTGGTGACGGAGATGAAATCCGTCAAGCATCCTTTCGAAAGAGGCATCAGTGCCCGAAGAGGAATTGAATATTAGAGACGCAAGAGGAAGCAGCCCGATGGATGCGGAGAAGAAACCTTTGGGGAAAACAGTTGCTGTGATTATCTGTGCGGCCGGAGCCAGTGCCCGTTTTGGAGGCGACCGTAAGAAACCCTTTGTAGAAGTGGCGGGGCGGGCGGCGTTTTTACGCAGCATCGAATTTTTTGCCAATCGCGATGAAGTCAAACAGATTCTTATGGCCATTTCGAAGGAAGATGAAGAACTGGTGACGGTCAAATGGGGCTCTACCCTGGCTTTTAACGGGGTGAAGCTTTGCTTCGGCGGTGCGGAGCGTTTTGAGACGGTTGCCAAAGCTCTGGAAAAAATTCGTCTGGATATTGACTTGATTGCTGTTCATGATGCCGTTCGATGCTGTCTGACGGCAGATTGGGTGGATGCTGTTTTTCAGAAAGCCGCCCAGACAGGAGCGGCCATCCTCGCCTGTCCGGTCAATGGAACCCTCAAACGGGTTCAAAAAGGGACCGTTTCGGAGACGATTGACCGGGAGAATCTCTATGAGGCCCAGACACCGCAGGTCTTTGATGCCAAACTGCTGCGAGATGCCTATGCAAAAATAGGCAATCTAGGCAAGATGAAGATTACGGACGATGCCCAACTTGTCGAGGCCCTCGGCCACAAAGTCCACATCGTCGAAACGGACTTTACGAATTTGAAGATTACCCGCAAAAGCGATTTGCCGCTTGCCGAGGCCATTATCAATTCCAGACCCAAGCCGAAGCCCGAAGGGCCGATCGGGCCTTATATTGAAGCCCAGTGGTAAAAGGCGAAAGGGGCTGATTTTCTTGACAATCGGTTCGAACATGGTATGGTAAGAAAAGAAATAAAAACGGCGAAAATAGGTTCGAAAGGAACAACTATGAAAACGATGGGATGGGCGGCACTTGCAATGGCAGCGGCTGTTCTGATAGGCGGCTGCAGCAACCCGCGTGTAACAGATGCGCATCTGACCGACAGCGAACTGGCACGAATTCAGAAGGGGATTCTGGTGCCGGATGCCCGGGAAGTGGATTATGTGGAACAGTTGGCGGCTGCTCGAGAAGGATACAAAAAATCGCTGCTGGATTTGATTGCTTACTATGAATCGACCGGCAATGCCACCAAGCTTCGCTGGGCACGCACGGAACTGAAGACCTTCGACCAGGCGGTCCGCTACAGTTATCTGATGCCGGGCGAATGGCTGCCGGAAAATCTGTCGGCCTCCGAATCCATTCCTGAAGCGGATAAACTGTATGAACAGGGAATGAGTCTGTATCATCGCTCCGGCGGTCTGATTATTGTCGCCAATGAGGCGATTCTGCGGCAGGCCCTGCAGCTGTTTAACCAGCTGATAACAGAGTATCCGACCAGCGACAAGATTGATGATGCGGCCTATCGGGCAGCCCGGATTTACGAATATCTGAAGAATTATGAGCTGGCTGCCGTGCTTTATCAGCGGACATTCCAGTGGAATCCGGATACACGTTATCCGGCTCGATTCCGGGCGGCCTATGTGCTGGACCGCCGGCTTCGGATGCGGGCCGACGCCCTGGCCCTGTATAAACTGGCCGTGGAGAAGGAATCGATGTATGTGAACAATACCGAATATGCGATGGAACGAATCCAGCAATTATCCACTCCGACACCAGCTCCCGCGCCGGACGTGAAAATTCAGGGAGATTAGCTGCGTCGAAATCTTTTCGGAACCTTACGGGTCTGTTCAGGGATGGGCAGGCCCTTTTTTATTGAATCGACAGGCAGCGAAGGGGAACATAATGCGAATTTTGCTGTGGTGCGGACTCATTACGGCGGCCTTTTTCGGTTGCCAGAAAAGTTCACAGAAGACGGAGAAGGCGGCTTCAGGAGCGATTCAGTCCGAAACGCTCAAGGCAGTCACGTTCAATATCCGCTACGGCACGGCGGAGGACGGCCCTAACCGCTGGGACCGCCGCAGGGAGTCGGTTTTTACGCTGCTGGCGGAGTATGGGGCGGATGTGCTGGCTCTTCAGGAGGCTCTGGATTTTCAGGTTGAGCAAATCGGGCGAGCCCTGCCTGCTTATGACTATGTATTCGTCTGCCGGGATGATGGGAAACGGGCGGGCGAATCCTGTCCGATTTTTTACCGCAAAGACCGTTTTGAACGGCTGGATACCGGCACATTTTGGTTTTCGGATACTCCCGACATCCCCGGTTCCAAACACTGGGGCAATCAGATTCCCCGCATCTGCACCTGGATTTGTCTGCGGGAGCGGACGAGCCGCCGGCCGCTGTGGATTTATAATGTTCATCTGGACCATCAGTCCCAGAGTTCCCGCGAAAAAAGTATTCAGCTGCTGGCAGAAAAGATAATGTCTTTGCCGGCGGGTTCTGCGGTGATTGTACTGGGTGATTTTAATATGGACTTGCTGAATCCGGCCCTGGAGCCGCTTCTTTCTGAACAGGGGCCGGCTCTGAGGGATGCCTGGCAGACACTCTTTCCGGACCGTCAGCCTGTCGGGACGTGGCACGATTTCGGGCGGCGGTTGAATACGGCCAAAATCGATCACATTCTCCTTCCGCAGGGCCTTTCCGTACTTCAGGCCGAGATTGACCAGCGGACATTTGAGGGGCACTATCCGTCCGACCATTTTCCGGTTTGGGCGGTGATACAATGGCCCCCGAAGTCTGCAGAAGTGAACTGACTTTATGGACTTTTCGGCGGTACACCTGGAAAATGCGGTTGCCGAATGGATGAGTCGGTGCGGTTTGCTTTCGCCCGGGAGCCGGCTGCTGCTGGCTGTCTCCGGCGGGATTGACTCGATGGCGATGCTCGAGGTGCTTGTGCGTCTGAAGCAAGGCGGGGTCATCGATGCAGAATTAGCCGTCGGCCATGTCAATCACCAGCTTCGCGGGGCGGAGTCAGAGGCAGACTGCCGATTTGTTCAGGAACAGGCGTCTGCCCGAGGCCTGCCGTTTTTTTCCTGTTCTGTTGATGCCGCTGCGTATGCCCGGCAGAACCGCCTTTCGATTGAGACAGCCGCTCGATTGCTTCGGCTTCGGGCTCTGGCCCAAATGGCCCGCGACTGGAAAGCGGATGCGGCGGCGGCGGCTCATCAGCAGGATGACCTGATTGAAACGCTCATTTTTCGCCTGCTTCGCGGGACCGGTTTCCGGGGGTTGTGCGGCATTCGGCCTTCGTCGGTTCTGGAGGGGGTTCGTTTTATCCGTCCGATGCTGGCTGTCAGCCGCTGTCAGATTCTTGCGTATTGTCGAGAAAGAAACATTGTTTGGCGGGAGGATGCAACCAACGCCGACCTTCGGTTCGCCCGCAATCGGATTCGGCATATCCTGCTGCCTCGACTTTGTCAAACCGCCGGGGGCAATCTTGAGGCAGATTTGCTGCGGCTGGCGGAAAGCTGTCGGCGGCTGTTTGAGAAAATCGAGCCGCAGGTCCAAGCCGGTTTTGTCAGCGCCGTATCGGTTGAGCCGGATGGTTTGCTGAAGCTGAACCGCACGGCCCTGCAGGACATCAGTCCGGTTGTTTTGGGAGAGATTTTCCGGGACTGTCTGGAGCGTTTGAATGCAGGGCTTCGCGATTATAGCGGCCGACATTATCAACAGCTGTTTGAGAGTGTATATCAGCCGGTGCGGAGGTGTTTTCATCTGCCGGATGGGATTGAGTGCTGCACAAGTGAAACAGCGATAGTTCTTCGACGCCTGCCGCAGGCAGACGAGGCGGATGTCCGTGAACCGGTGATTCTCCATCCCGGACAGAGCTGTCAATTCGGCCCCTGGCGGATTACGGCGGAGCTTTTGGAAGGAGGGTTGAGGGAGCGAACCGTTCTTAAAGGACCAGGCAGCTGGATTGAATATTTTGATGCCGACAGGATTACGGGACCTATTCGGGTTCGGCTGCGGAAGCCGGGGGACCGCTTTGTGCCTTTGGGAATGAGTCAATCCAAAAGGGTCGGCAAATTCCTGACACTCTCCAAAGTCGATTCCACCCTGAGAAAAGGGGTTTTTGTTGTGGAAGATTCTCGAAAAATCCTTTGGGTTGTCCCAATCCGAATCTCTGAAGAGGCCAAAATCGGTCCGCAAACGGCACGAATTCTAAAAATAACTCTTTCCAAATAGGGTATATCTATTATATGTTTTGCCGGAATTTGTTTCTTGACAAATGGTCCGGCAAATCCTACAGTACCGGCTTTGTCGGTTGTTCCCTGCGCCAAACAGGGTGTCAAAAACAAATCCTAACTTTAAATAGGAGACTTTCGATGGCGATAAAGGTAGCGATTAACGGATTTGGCCGGATTGGCCGGCTTGTTTTTCGGGCTTTGGTGGAGCAGAACCTGCTGGGGTCAACGTTTGATGTGGTGGCTGTCGGGGATATTGTACCGGCTGACAATCTGGCGTATCTGCTCAAGTTTGATTCGATTCAGGGCAAGTTCAACGCCCAGATTGATTCGAAGAAGTCCTCGCCGGACAAGGCCGACGACGACATTCTGATTGTCAACGGCAAGGAAATCAAAGTCGTCAGCGCCAAGACGCCGGCCGAGCTGCCCTGGGCTCAGATGGGCGTTCAGCTGGTGGTGGAGGCGACCGGCTTATTCACCGCCGCGGAAAAGGCGCAGGGCCACATTACGGCGGGTGCCAAGAAAGTGCTGATTACCGCTCCGGCCAAGGGTGAGGACATTACCATTGTGATGGGAGTCAATGATAATAAGTATGACCCTGCCAAGCACCATATTGTTTCGAACGCCTCCTGCACAACCAACTGTCTGGCGCCGGTGGTGTATGTGATTCTCAAGGAAGGCATCGGGCTGGCGGAAGGTCTGATGACCACGGTTCATGCCTATACAGCTACGCAGAGAACCGTGGACGGCCCCTCCAAGAAGGACTGGAAGGGCGGACGAGCGGCGGCTCAGAACATCATCCCCTCCACAACCGGTGCTGCCAAGGCCGTCGGGCTGGTGCTGCCGGAAGTCAAGGGCAAACTGACCGGAATGGCGTTCCGGATTCCTGTGCCCACGGTGTCCGTTGTGGACCTGACGTTCCGAACCGTTCGGGAAACCTCGCTGGATGAAATTAAGGCCGCGATGAAGAAGGCCAGCGAAACCTATCTGAAGGGCATACTCGGCTACACGGAAGAAGAAGTGGTTTCCAGCGACTTTATCCACGACCCGCGTTCGTCGATTTTTGATGCCGGCGCTTCAGTGGAACTGAACAAGAACTTCTTCAAACTGGTCAGCTGGTACGACAACGAATGGGGTTATTCCTGCCGCACAGTGGATTTGATGGTCAAGATGGCCAAGAGTCTTTAACGGCTCGGCGTAAGAACGGAAAAAACAGACGGAAGCCCGCGGCTTGTTCGCGGGTTTCTGTCTGATAAGGCAAGGCAGGATGGACAGCATCCTCAGGAAAGGGGAAAACCATGGCGAAAAAAACAGTGGCGGATATCAATGTAAAAGGCAAAAAGGTCCTGATGCGGGTGGATTTCAATGTCCCGCTGGACAAAAAGACAGGCAAGATTACCAACGATGCGCGGATTCAGGGGGCGCTGCCGACGATTCAGCACGTTCTGAAAAACGGCGGCAGTGTGATTCTGATGAGCCATCTGGGCCGGCCGGAAGGCGAATACGACCCCGCTTACTCGCTGGCGCCTGTGGCCAAACGGCTCGGTGAGCTGCTCGGCAAAGAGGTGATTTTCACGAAGGACTGCGTCGGCCCCGAAGTCAAAGAGAAAGCCGCCAAACTGAAACCCGGTGATGTGATGCTGCTGGAGAATGTCCGGTTTCATAAAGAAGAAGTCATCAAGGACAAGGCCGCCAAAGAAGATCCGCAGCTTCGCAAGGCCAAGGATGACTTTGCCCGTCAATTGGCTGAACTGGGCGATGTGTACGTGGATGATGCATTCGGGACGGCGCATCGGGACAACGCCTCGATGTACACGGTTCCGATGATGATGGAAGGCAAGCCGCGGGTGATTGGTTTCCTGATTGAGAAAGAGCTGAAGTATCTGGGCGAAACCATTCAGAATCCGGAGCGGCCCTTTGCGGCGATTTTGGGCGGTGCCAAGGTCTCCGACAAGATTGGTGTGATTGAGAATCTGATGAAAAAGGTGGACCGGATTCTGATCGGCGGGGCGATGGCTTATACGTTTGCTAAAGCACTCGGCAAGCGTGTCGGCAACAGTCTTTGTGAAGATGATTTTGTGGAGAAAGCCGATGCTCTGATGAAGGAGGCAAAAAAAGTCGGCTGTGAACTGGTGCTGCCGGTTGATACGGTTGTGGCCAAAGAATTCAAGGCCGGCGCCGAGCATAAAGTCGTCGAAGGGGACATTGAAGACGGCTGGCAGGGGATGGACATCGGCCCCAAGACCCGCGCGCTGTTTGCCTCCAAGCTCCAGGGGGTTAAGACGATTGTCTGGAACGGGCCGATGGGGGTCTTTGAGATGCCTCCGTTTGACGCCGGCACCAAGGCCGTGGCGGAGGCCGTGGCGAAGGCCACCAAGCAGGGTGCCCGCAGCATCATCGGCGGCGGCGACAGTGCCAGCGCCATTGTCAATATGGGACTGGAAAATCAAGTCAGCCATATCTCCACCGGCGGCGGTGCCAGTCTGGAGTTTCTCGAGGGCAAGAAGTTCAAGTGTCTGGAGATTCTGGACGAGAAGTAAGCTTGAGTCTTTTTCAGCCGACCGGTTTCGCCGACAAACGGCGGAACCGGCGGTTTTTTTGGAGTGTTTCTGTGGCAGGACGACTTCCAAAGCCCGGAACCATCGAGGTGGTCCCCTCGATTTTGAGCGCCGATTTTGCCAATCTTGCCTCTGAAATTCGGCAGGTTACGGATGCCGGGGTCCGCATTGTGCATATCGATGTGATGGACGGCCATTTTGTGCCGAATCTGACCATCGGTCCGCCGGTAGTCAAATGGATTCGCCGCTGCACTCAGGCGGTTTTGGATGTTCATCTGATGATTACCGACCCGCAGCGGTATGCCCCGCGTTTTGTGGAAGCGGGGGCCGACCATATCACGTTTCATATTGAAACGGTCCGGGAGCCGGTTCGGATGATTGAAGACCTTCGGCGGATGGGTGTGACGGTCGGGGTGACGCTGAACCCGGGCACGCCGGTTGATGCGATTCTGGATGCGGTTCCTCTGTGTGATATGGTTTTGGTGATGACGGTAGAACCGGGCTTCGGCGGTCAGGAGTTTATGGATGCGGCGGCCCGAAAATGCATCCCGCTGCGGGAAAAGTTCGGGAATGCGGTCCGGATAGAAGTGGACGGCGGCATCAATCCCCAGACTGCCCCTATTGTGGTTCGTTATGGAGCTGATACCTTAGTGGCCGGCCAGGCCGTTTTCGGAGAGCCGAACCGTCCGGAGGCCGTCCGAAGCATTCTGCAGGCTGCACTATGCGGGAAACGATGAAAGCTATGGCCAAAGAAAAGAAAAAAAAGGGATGGAACGGTTTTTCGCTTCGTCCGCGAAAGGAAATGCCGGAGGGGCTCTGGCTGGCCTGTCCCGGATGCAGCCAGATGCTCTTTCGAAAGACGATGGAGGAAAACCTCCATGTCTGTCCGGAGTGCAATTACCACTTCCGGATTGACGGGCCGACCCGGATTGCTCAGCTGGCGGACGAAGGAAGCTTTGAGGAACTGGGGGCGGACCTTTCCAGCAGCGACCCGCTCAAGTTTACCTGGGGCCAGCAGAAATATCAGGACCGCCTTCGGGTGGATCCGACGGACAGCCGAGCTCACGAAGCAATGCTGGTCGGCAAAGCTTTCATCAAGGGCCGGCCGGTGATGCTGGCGGCGATGAATTTCAGCTTTCTCGGCGGCTCAATGGGGATGGTCGTCGGAGAAAAATTCTGCCGGGCTGTCGACCGAGCCATTGAAGAGAAGCTGCCGCTGGTGGTGGTCAGCTGCTCCGGCGGCGCCCGAATGCATGAAGGAGTGGTGGCCCTTCAGCAGATGGCCAAGACCAGCGCCGCTCTGGCCCGCTTTGATGAAGCCGGCGGTCTCTATATTTCCCTTCTGACCGACCCGACCACCGGCGGTGTGGCCGCCAGTTTCTCCATGCTCGGCGATGTGATTATTGCTGAACCGGGGGCGCTGATTGGGTTTACCGGCCCCCGCGTCATTCAGCAGACCATCAAAATCGAACTGCCTGAGGGGTTCCAGCGCTCGGAGTTTCTCCTCGAGCACGGTTTTATCGATATGATTGTTCATCGAAAAGACCTCCGCAGCGAAATCAGCCGTCTGATTGACTACTGCGAAAAATAAAATAAAAGAGAAGCGTTGTTCTTTCCTGTCATCGAATTTGTTCCGGACCCGACTTCCGGGCTCAAACCTCAGGACGACAAACCGCACTCGGTGAACAACAGACGGCAGACAGTCCGGATTCAGGAAAGTCTGATTATTTTCTTGACTTGTTCGGCCGTTTTTTTATACAATTTTATGCAGCAGTCCGGTTGCGGATGGCCCTATACCGAGGGGGATTTGTTTGCCCAATTCGATGACTGCCTGTTATCTATTCGCCGACTGGAAACCCCGCCTCTGCCGGGGCAGAAGTCTGTCTGCTTTTGCCCTGCGACGTTTCTGTATTTGTCCTTGAGGATTGTTTGAATCGTCTTTGAGCAGGGGTGTTATGAAAAGCAAAAGCATTCGGTTTGCGGTTTGTTGTCTGCTGTTCTGTTCGGCTGTTTCTGTTGGGTTTGCGGATGTCCTGACGCCTGCGTCCTTTCAGCAGTGGGGCCGGGAAGTGCTTACGCAAATCCAAAACCGCTTCGGACGCTCCGACGGGCTTTACAACAGCGTCCTGAATCAGACCTGGCCGGATTATGCCTGGGGGCAAGGAGTCATTTTTGGGGCTCTGAATGCGGCCGCCCGCCTGGATGCCTCGTATCTGACGCGGGCCCGCAATCTGGCCGACACCCTGCGGCTTCGCTACTGGTGCACTTACAACAATACCAGCGGTTTCAACTCCTCCTACGGCGGCTGCGGCGACCGATACTATGACGACAACGCCTGGATTGCCCTGTGTCTGATTGAACTGTACGACCTGACCGGCGATTCCAAGTACCTCACCTGGGCTCAGCAGAGCGTCGCCTTCTGTATGACCGGCGAAAACGGCCCCTCGAACACCCCCAACGGCGGCATCCGCTGGCGCGAATTGGACACCGGCGGCGCCAGCGTCTGCTCAACCGCCCCCACCATTCTGGCCAATCTGCTGCTCTATCAGCGAACCGGCGTCGAGTCCTATAAAACCGACGCCCTGCGGCTGTACAACTGGATTATGGCTTCTGACCTTCGATACGCCACCGGCATCTTTCACGAAACCAATCAGGGACCTTTGGGCTATCAGACCGCCGTAATGACCCAGTGTGCCGTGCGGCTCTATCAAATCACCGGCCAGGCCGCCTATCTGAAAGAAGCCCAGCGGATGGCCGCGGCGATGGAGCACGTCTTTATCAACCGCACGACCCGGGCCCTCACCCAGCACGGCAAATGGGGCGGGCATGATATGACCAACGCCTATGTGGAACTGTATGAAACGGACGGCAACCCCCGCTGGCTCAATCTGGTCGGTTCGTATCTCGAATACCTCTACGTCAACGGCATCGACCCCTCTAAAGGACTGTATCCGGCTGTCTGGAATGACACCAGCCGCGTCTGCTCCTCCGACCTGATTGACAGTGCCTCTGTAGCCCGCGCCTTTTGGAAAATGGCCTCCGCCCCGGGGGCTTCCACGCCGCATACCTGGTTTGCCGAACGGCTTGTTGGACGCTGGCAGCTCGACGAAACCGCCGGCACCGGCGCCGCCGACAGCAGCGGTTTTCAGAATCACGGCACCCTAATGGGCGGCTTGTCGTTCGAAACGAACAGTTCGCAAGGGCCTGTGAACAGGGCTTTGCGGTTTGACGGGGTGAATGACTATATTGACCTGCCTGACGGCTTTGCCAATTTCCGGGCAGGGATGACCATTTCGGTCTGGGCGTACCCGACGGCCGTCAAAAACTGGGCCCGCTTTCTCGATTTCGGCAACGGCGAGTACAATTGCAACATCGTCTTCGGCCGCCGCGGTTCTACGAATGACCTGTTCTTTGAGTGCTATGACTACACTGCTTCCGGCGGTCAGGTTGTCGCCGGCGGTGCGATTGCCCTGAACCAGTGGCAGCTGTTTACGGCGACGCTCGACGCCGCCGGCAATGTTGTCCTTTACAAAAACGGCACCCCCATCGCCTCCGGCAAAACCGCCCTGCCTTCCAATATCACGCGGGTGAATCCCTACATCGGCCGGAGCAACTGGGAGGCCGATGCGTATTATGAGGGCTTCCTCGATGAGGTGCGGGTTTACAATTATCCCCTGACGGCTCAGCAGGTTCAGATTCTCTATCAGACCGCCGGCCAGGCCGAAAACCCCTTCCCGCCCGACAAAGCCGACGGCTTAAACGACTTTTTGACGCTTCAGTGGACGCCCGGCTCGCTGGCGGCCGCTCATGATATTTATATTGGGACTGATGCGGCGGCTGTACAGTCCGCCGGCCCGGATTCGCCGGAATACAAAGCCCGCCGGAACAATCCTTCTTTTACGCCGCAGCTGCTGCCCGACACCCTTTATTTCTGGCGGGTGGACCAAATCAATGCCGACCAAACGGTCTCGCCCGGGCAGGTCTGGTCTTTCCGCACGGCCCCTCTGGCCGTGCAGGGCCTCCTGGCCTATTACAAAATGGATGCCGCTTCCGTCAGCGGCACGACGCTGCTGGATGCCTCGCCCGCTCAGGCCCACGCCGTTTTGGTGAACGGTCCGGTTGTTGATTCTTCCGGCTTGGCCGCTCAGTCGCTGTCCTTTGACGGGATCAATGACCATATCCGCCTGCCCAACGGGTTTGCGGATTTGACCGGCGGGCTGACCGTTTCGTTCTGGGCGTATCCTGTTGAAGCGGGTTTTTGGGCGCGTTTTCTGGACATCGGCAGCGGTCCGGCCAACAACAACATTGTCTTTGCCCGCGACAGCACCTCGAACACCCTCTCCTTTGAGGCCTACAGCGGCTCCGTCTCCGGCGGCAAAGTGAGCGCTGCGGGTGCCATTGCCCTGAACCAGTGGCAGATGTTCACGGCGACGCTGGACGCCTCCGGATTTGTCAAATTATTCAAAAACGGCGTGGAAATCGCCGCCGGCCAGACCGCCATACCGCCGATTATCACCCGCACCAGCAACTATATCGCCCGGAGCAACTGGGCCGCCGATGCCTATTTCAAGGGCCGGCTGGACGACGTTGCTCTCTGGAATCGGCCCTTGAGCAATGAGGAAGTGGCCCGTCTTTACGCCCACACCCTCACGGGCCGCGGCTTGTCAGAACAGGCCGATACGGACAGCCCTGCGGCGTATTGGCGTTTCAATGAAACCTCCGGTACCGAGGCCGCCGACGCCTCCGGTTATAGCCGCACGGCTCGGATGTTCAATATGGATTTGTCCGCCTGGACGCGGGGCAGACACTGCGGCGGACTGCTTCTGGACGGTCTGGATGATTTTCTGCAGGTCTCCGGTTTCAAGGGCGTTCTCGGTCCGGCCAGCCGCACCTGTACGGCCTGGTTCAAGACGGCGGCCGCCGGCCGGCAGCTCTGCCTTCTTTCGTGGGGCGGCGAATCGACCGGCCAAAAATGGCTTGTGCGTCTCGATGCCGACGGGGTGCCGGCTGTCGGCGTCTGGGGCGGATATACCCGTCCGTCCATTGCCCTCAACGACGGCCGCTGGCACCATTTGGCCGCCGTACTGCTCAATGACGGCAGTGCCGATCTGGGCGACATCCGTTTTTATGTGGACGGTGTCCCACAAGCCGCCCAGCCCAGCGCCTCGGTGAACATCAGTACATCCGCTTCGCAGGATGTCTTTCTTGGCGCTTTCAGCAATGCGGGCACAGGGGCAGGCTTTTTTGCGGGTCTGCTCGATGAAATTCGTCTTTACGACCGGGCTTTGTCGGAGGAGCAGATTGTTCGGCTGTATCGGCAGCATGCCCTCTCTGCCGACCTGACGGATGACCGTAGGGTTAATCTGGACGACTTGACGGTTCTGACGGCTGACTGGCTGAAGGAAACGAGCGAATGCGACCTGACCTGCGACGGCTGGGTCAACCTTGAGGACCTGTCCGTGTTGGCCGCCGAGTGGCTGGGGCAAATGGCCGACTGACGGCCTTGCGTCTTTGCAGACAGTGCCGGGCAATGCCGTTTCCATAACGTCGCCGGAGGGTTTCTTTCCCGCTTACTGTCCCCAGAGCATTTTCAATTTCCGGCTTTCTTTTTCAAGCAGGGGGATTTATAATTTCCGCCGGAAAGGATCGTGCCGCGATGGGATATTTTCGGGAATGTATTGAACAGATGGAGGGCTACACGCCCGGGTTTCAGCCGAAGGCCGCCGATGTGGTCAAGCTGAACACCAATGAGAATCCGTATCCGCCTTCCCCGATGGTTTTGGAAGTGCTCCGTCGGTTTCCGCCGGAACGTCTTCGCCGCTATCCGGAACCGCTGGGCGATACATTTCGAGCGGCGGCCTCTTCCGTCCTTGGCATATCCCCTGACCAAATATTTTGCACCAACGGCGGCGATGAGCTGCTGGCCGTCTGCACCCGTGCTTTCTGCGATGCCCGGCGGCCGATGGCGTATCCTCAGCCGACCTATTCACTTTATCCGGTCTTGGCGCGAATTCAGGGCTGCCCGGCTGTGGAAATCCCTCGCGAGGGGGACTGGCTGGGCGAGCTGGCCCGCATCAATGCCCCGCTGACGATTGTCTGCAATCCGAATGCCCCGACCAGTGATTTTGTGCCTGTCGAACAGCTGGACCGTCTGGCCTCGGCCTTGTCCGGTGTTCTGCTGATTGACGAGGCCTATGCGGATTTTGCCCCCGATAACGCACTGCGGCTCGTTGCCAAACATGACAATGTGATTGTGCTTCGTTCCTTCAGCAAGGGCTATTCGCTGGCCGGACTTCGTTTCGGTTTCGGCGTCGCCCAGCCGGCGATGATTGAGGGACTGATCAAGGTCAAAGATTCCTACAATGTCGATGCGGTAGCGGCGGCGGCGGCCGCAGCGGCGATTACGGACCAGCCCTATTTTCGGGCGAATGTCGAACGGATTGTGCAGGAGCGCAGCCGGCTGACCGAATCGCTTCGTCTGCTGGGGTTTGAGGTTCCGGACAGCCAGACCAATTTTGTTCTGGCCCGCTGTCCGGACGGCTCCGCTGAAGGTCTTTACAAGGCCCTGGCTGAAAAAAACATTTATGTGCGATATTTTTCCCTGCCCGGACTTTATGACAAGCTGCGGATTACCGTTGGGACACCGGAGCAGAATAAGATTCTCGTGACGGCTATGCGAGAGATTCTTTCCAAAAAAGGAAAACCCGTATGAAAAAACGCACAGCTTGCGTCCAACGAAAGACAAATGAAACGGATATTTCCGTTCAGATGAACCTGGACGGCCAGGGCGCGTATGAAATCAGCACCGGTGTCGGTTTTTTTGACCATATGCTCTGTCACTTGAGCAAACACAGCGGGATTGATTTGACGGTTCAGGCACGCGGAGATTTGCAGGTGGACGCTCACCATACCGTTGAAGATGTCGGAATCTGTCTGGGAGAGGCCCTCGGAGAAGCCCTCGGTGAAAAGCGGGGCATTGCCCGATTCGGCCACGCGGTGGTTCCGATGGAGGATGCCAAGGCCGAGGTGAGCGTAGACCTGTCGGGCCGAGCGTATCTGGTGTATCGGGTTCAGTACACCTCTGAGAAAATCGGCGAGTTTGATGTCCAGTGCGTCGAGGAGTTCTGGCGGGCGTTTTCTGCGGCAGGCCGACTCAATCTGCATATTGAGGTGCCTTACGGCGTCAACAGCCACCATATTGCGGAGGCCGTATTCAAGGCGGTCGGTCAGGCCCTCGGCCAGGCCGTCCGCATTACCGGAAAGCGCATCCCCAGCACCAAAGGGACTCTTTGATGGATTTGCAGTACGAATATCGAACGGGAATCGGAACGGACATTCATCGACTCGTGCCGGAGCGCCCGCTGAAGCTGGGCGGGATTGAGATTCCGTTTGACCGCGGATTGTTGGGGCACAGCGACGGCGATGCCGCCCTCCATGCGCTGATGGATGCCCTCTTGGGGGCCGCCGGTCTGGGCGATATCGGAATGATGTATCCGGATACCGCCCCGCAGTGGAAGGATGCCGACAGCCGCGCCCTGCTGCTGGGGGTTAAGGAGCGGCTTGAAAAAGACCGCTGGGAGCCGGTGAATATTGATTTGATTGTCCATGCGGAGGAACCCAAACTCGGTCCTTTCAAAGGGCAGATGAGACGGTGCATCGCGGGCCTTCTGGATATTGATTTTGGCTGTGTGAATGTCAAGGCCAAAACCAACGAGGGGTTCGGCGAAATCGGGCGGGGAGAGGCGATTGCCGCCACGGCCGCTGTTCTGCTCCGCCGCCGCATCAGAAGTCTTTGAGCCGTACGGCAGAGGAATCTTTATGGCGTTGAGACTGTATAATACACTCGGTCGGAAAATCGAAGAGTTCAAACCCCTGCGCGAAGGACAGGTCGGAATCTATGTCTGCGGGCCGACAGTCTATGGACATGCCCACCTGGGCCATGCGAAAAGTTATGTGAGCTTCGATGTGCTCATTCGGTATCTGCGTTTTTTGGGGTATGCGGTAACCCACGTCCAGAATATCACCGATGTCGGTCATCTGACGGATGATGCGGACGCCGGTGAGGACAAAATCGGCAGACAGGCCCAGCGAGAGCGGAAACATCCGATGGCGATTGCCGAATTCTATACCCGCAGTTTCTTTGAGGATATGGATGCCCTCAACTGCCTGCGGCCCGACATCAGTCCGCGAGCCACCGGACATATCCCCGAACAGATTGAGCTGGTTCAGACGCTGCTGGAAAAAGGATATGCCTATGAGGTCAACGGCTCGGTGTACTTTGATGTGAGCCGCTGGCCGTCCTACGGGCGGCTGTCCGGGCGAAATGTGGAGGAGATGCTGGCCGGCGCCCGCGTCGAAGTCAATCCGGAAAAGCGGCATCCGGCGGATTTTGCGCTCTGGAAAAGGGCCGAACCGGGTCACATTATGCAGTGGAACAGTCCCTGGGGCCGCGGCTATCCCGGCTGGCACCTCGAATGTTCCGTGATGAGTATGAAGTATCTGGGGCCGACGATTGACATTCACGGCGGCGGCATCGAAAACCAGTTTCCGCACCATGAGTGCGAAATCGCCCAGTCTGAAGCCGCTAACGGTCAGCCGTTTGTCCGCTACTGGCTCCACCACAATATGGTTACGGTGGACGGCCAGAAGATGGGCAAAAGTCTGAACAACTTCATTACGCTCAAGCAGATTTTCAAGGAGGGGCATCCGCGTCTGAGCCGGACCTATCCGCCGATGGCGGTTCGTTGTTTGATTCTCCAAAGCCACTACCGCAGCCCGATTGATTTTTCGGATGCGGCACTTTCGGCGGCCCTGAGCGGGTATGAAAAGATTACCGATGCGGTATTGACGGTTCGAAAGCAATCGTCCAAGGCGCCGGCGGGACCTGCTGATGCGGACCTGCTCGAGCAAATTCGCCGGCTGGAGAAGAAATTTTTTGAGGCGATGGATGATGACCTGAATACATCGATTGCCTTGTCGGTTTTGTTCGAGCTGGTCAGAACGGTCAACGCTCTGGCGGATAAGACGAATGTGTCCGCGGCAAGCTGGCAGGTCCTTGGGGATGCTTTCGTGCGTCTGGGAGAACAGATTCTCGGGCTTCGGTTTGAGGAGTCTGTTTCCGGCGGCGGGGCGGATGAGGAGCTGCTCGATTTTCTGATTGGTCAGCTGATTGCGCAGCGGGCGCAGGCGCGTGCCCGAAAGGATTTCGCCGAGAGCGACCGCATCCGCGACCAGTTAGCCCGCTTCGGCATTCTTCTGGAAGACAAGCCGGGCGGCATCACGACGTGGAGACGGCAATGAGAATCCTCGGCATCGACCCGGGATTGAACCTGTGCGGGTATGCAGTGATTCAGGCGGAGGGGGGCCGGGAGCGTCTGCTGGAGGCCGGAGTGATACGCACGGAGGCCCGGCGCTCCCTGGCGGAACGGCTGGTGCAGATTGCCGCCGATTTTTCGTCTTTGCTCGAACGCTTTGAGCCGGATTTTGTTGCGGTGGAGGAGCTGTACGCCCATTATCAGCATCCTCGGACGGCCATTTTGATGGGGCATGCCCGCGGGGTGATTCTTCAGCTGGCGGCCGCCGCCGGAGCCGCCGTAAAAAGTTATTCGGCGACGCGAATCAAAAAATCGCTGACCGGAAGCGGCCGGGCGGGCAAAGCCCAGATGCAGCGGGCCGTTTGTTCGATGCTCGGTTTGGCGCAGATTCCGGAGCCGCCGGATGTGGCCGACGCCGTTGCGGCGGCCCTTTGCTGTGCTTCGGAAAACCATCAGGCGGAATTAAAGTGCACGGGAAGCAAAAAAAAGTAAGATAGACAAAACTCTTTTTTCTTGAAAAGATGATAGCCAGAATCGAAGGCAAACTGGTTGCTCTGGAAGAGGACAAGGGACTGGTGCAGGTTGGGGCGGTCTGCTATGAAGTCCTTCTGGCCGGCTATGCCGTCAATGCCCTCAGCGGCTCCATCGGGAGCACGGTAACGCTTTCCACCTTCGAGTATTTTGAAGGGTCTCCGGGCGGCGGCAATCTCATTCCCCGTCTGGTCGGGTTTTTATCAGATGCTGAAAAAGCGTTTTTTGAACGCTACACGAGCGTCAAGGGAATGGGGATTAAGAAGGGGCTCAAATCGCTGGCTATGCCGGTCGGGCGGATTGCCGACGCCGTCGAGAACGGCGACGAAAAGTTTCTGGCGACGCTGCCGGGTATCGGCAAACGGATGGCCCAGGTGATTATTGCGGAACTGAAGGGCAAACTCGGACGGTTTGCCGTATCCGCCGGCGGTGAAGGGAAACCGCAGCCGTCTTTCAAGGTATTCCAGATGGAAGCCCTCGAGATTCTGATTGCCTGGGGGGAGAAACGCGCCGAGGCGATGGAGCTGATTGAACTGGCCTGCCGGAAGCATCCGGAAATCCAGACGGCCGAAGAGCTGGTCCCGCTGGTGTATCAAATCAAGCAGGGTGCTGAAGCATAAACAGCCATTGTGGACAGGTTTTTTATGGTGATTGACCGAGTCTTAAGCGGGGATTCACGGGGCGAAGGGGAGGAGCAGTTCAACTATGCCCTGCGCCCCAAGCGGCTGGAGAAATGCGTCGGTCAGGACAGCGTCCGCCAAAAACTGGCTATCGCCATACAGGCCGCCCGAAAGCGGGGGGAACCTCTCGAGCATATCCTCTTTTACGGCCCGCCGGGCCTGGGCAAAACGACGCTGGCTCATGTGATTGCCAACGAGATGGGGGCGGCGATCCGCGTCACGTCCGGCCCGGCTCTGACCAAGCAGGGTGATGTGATGGGGCTTCTGTCCAACATCGGCACCGGCGACATTCTCTTCATTGATGAAATTCATCGGCTCAGCACGCCGGTGGAGGAGTTTCTGTATCCGGCTATGGAGGATTTTAAGGTCGATTTTACGGTGGACAGCGGTCTGCATGCAAAGACCATCAATTTTCCCCTCAAACGCTTTACGCTGATTGGGGCTACGACGCGGGCCGGGCTTTTGAGTGCGCCGCTGCGCGGGCGTTTCGGGATTCTGCATCATCTCGAATTTTACAGCCCGCAGGAGCTGACGCAGATTCTCCGGCGTTCGGCGGTGCTTTTGAATCTTCAGGCCGATGACGGCACCCTCGAATTGATTGCCCAGCGGAGCCGCGGGACCCCCCGCATCGCCAACCGGCTTCTCAAACGCGTGCGGGATTATGCCCAGGTCAAGGGCGCCGGACGGCTGACCGCCAAAATTGTTTCGGATGCCCTGCGGATGGAGCAAATCGACGAATTAGGGCTGGATGAGCTGGACCGGGCCTTTCTGCGGGCGCTGGCGACTGTCTATGGAGGAGGGCCGGCCGGCATCGAGGCTCTGGCGGCTACACTCGGGGAGGAACGCGATACGCTCGAGGATGTTGTGGAGCCCTATCTGCTTCAAATCGGTTTTGTCCGCCGCACCAAACGCGGGCGGGAAATTACTCCGGAGGCGTGCAGGCATTTGGGGCTGAAAATCGCCTCCCCGAAAGGGCCGCTTCCTCAGAAGGAGTTGTTTGAAGAAGACGTTTAGTCCGGTTTGGATTTCAGCGGACGGCCCGTCAGTTCCCGGAAGTGGTAAAGCAGAAGGTTCTCAATTTCCTGAATGGTTTTTTCATCGGCGTCTTTCAGCCGTTTTAAATCGGCCAGTGCAGCGGCGGCGGCCGGACTGATGCGTTTCTTTTCGGCAAAGGCCCCCTCGCAATCCGGACAAAGCAGGCCGTTCTGATGACTGGAAAAATAAATCCATTTCCAGTGCCGTCCGAACGGATGCGGCCCGTTTACGCATCGGTCCAGCACCGGCGCCAAGCCGATTTCCGCCAGCAGCAGCATCTGATATAAAATCAGCCGAATCCGAATCTGCCGGGCATCTGCGGCCTCCTGGACATCCAGCAGAAACTGACGCAGGCCTTCAAAAAGCTGCGGATGCGGGTCTTGGGGCTGCGTCAGTTTTTCGGTCAGTTCGGCTGCCGGCAGGGCGGCATTCAGCGTTTCCAGCCGCCGCCGAAGTCCCAGAAACAGCGGCTGCTGAGCAAATTCCGACAGGACCGCCAGTTCTTCCTGTCGGCCGGGGACATACACAAGGGTCCCATAGGAAAAGACCTCGATGGGACCGTCAAACGGATTTTTGGGACGACGGGCCCCTTTGGCGATTGCTGAAATCTTGCCGCCGGTTTCTGTGAGAAATACGGCAATCTGCGAGCTGTCTGAATAGGCAGCCGTCCGCAGACAAATGGCTTGGTCCTTCTTTTGCATAATTACTGGCCGCTGCGGGCTGTTTTTGCGGGTTTTTGAATTCGCACCCGACGCACCCGCCGGGGCTCCGCCTGCAAAATCGTCACTTTTAAATCCTGATATTCAAAAGACTCTCCCGCTTTGGGAATATACCCCAGATGCGAAAAGACAAACCCGCCCAGGGTGTCGTAGTCCTCTTCCTCCGGCAGACGGATTTCCAATTCGCTGTTGACGTCTCCGATATTCATCCGTGCATCGACTTCATAGGTGTTTTCGTCAATCTTCCGGAGGGTTTCGGACGGGGTGTCCTCATATTCGTCTGCGATCTCTCCCACGAGTTCCTCCAGAATATCCTCAATGGTAATTAATCCTGCTGTTCCGCCGTATTCGTCCAGAATCACAGCAATATGCAGTTTTTGGCTTTGGAACTCGTGCAGCAAATCCCGCAGGGTTTTGCTCTCCGGCACAAAATAGGGCGGGCGCATTATGGCTCGTAAGTCGAAATCCTTCGGGTCTTTGCCTGCGAGGGAAAGCAGGTCTTTGGCATACAGCAGCCCGACGATGTTGTCGATTGTGCCGTCATAGACAGGGATTCTCGAATGTCCCCGCTCGAGGGCCTTGAGTACAGTTTCCAGGTCGGCACTGACCGGCACCGCCACCAAAGCCGTTCGAGGCGTCATAATCTCTGCCGCCGTCGTCTCGTCCAGCTCGAGGACGTTTTCAATCATTTCCATCTCTTCTTCATCGACAACGCCTTCAATTTTGCCCTGCTCCACGGCTCCGAGGATTTCCTCTTCGGCTTCTTCAGTGGGCTCCGGTGAACTGCCTGTCAGCCGGCGCACCAGCCGGTCGTGCAGGTCTGCCACCGCCAGGAAAGGACGGATTAAATGCATCAGGGCCTTCAGCAGCACGAAAGTTCTGGGCAGAATCATTTCTCCGGCGTGTTTGGCCCACGAATGAGGGATGATGACTGCGAAAATTTCCAGAATCACCAGCGCCGCCAGAAAGGTCAGCAGGTAATGATGCCCCTGCATCAGATGAACCAGCGTCAGCAGGATGGAGGCATTGGTGAGCATCCGCAGGAAGGAGCAGGTAAGCGTAAGCCGGTCGGCAATTTTGAGAAACTCATCAAACCGCTCTTCCCGTCCGGCGGCCTTGAATCGGTCCTGAAGTTTCAAGACGGAAAAGTTCTGAAGGGCCAGGGCGTTCAGAGAAAGAAACAAAGACAGCCCGGTCAGACCTCCGAGCAGCAGAAGCAGAATAGCGGTGTCACTCACAGCGGAATCTCCTTAACGTCCTTTTTCGCGGAGACGAATAGTAAACAGGCGGATAGCCGAAGGACGTCAGCACGTCCGCTTCGGCCCGGTGCATCCGTTCGGCCTGCCGAGGGGTTCCGTCGTCAAAGCCCAGATTGTGCAGCAGTCCGTGCACAATGTACAGACTTAATTCAGCCTGAGGGCTGTGGCCTCGCCGGGCTGCCTCCCGAAGGGCCAGAGCCGCATTCACCAAAATCTGAAAACACCGCCGCGGTTTATTCGGCTCCGTCAGGTCAAAACTGATGACATCGGTTGTCCGGCGGTCCTGAAAATACTGTCGGTGCATTTCCTGCATTGCTGCATCACTGACAATTCGAATATCAATCTCTGCTTCCGATACCCCGAAGCGAGTCAGAACCCCTTTCACCAGGGAGCGAATTTTCGTCTGCTCGATGGGAAAAGGTTCAGCTTCAAGCCGGATGCGTACGCTCCGGAGCGGCTGTTTGCGTGCTGCTCTCATAAATTCGAACCGTTTTGGGGTTTTTCCGCTGCGGCGGATTCCGGTTTGTCTTCCCCGGAACTCTTGTCCCCCAGTTTCGGGTAGGCAATCCGGCCGTGATAATGCGCCGCCAAAAACTTGGACATGCTGGCTTCAATCTGACTCAATTCCCGCAGCGTCAGGTCGCAGTCGTCAAACTGACCGTCCTGAAGACGCTTCATGGCGATGGTATGCACGAGGGTTTCAATTTTGGTGGGGCTGGGGTCCGTCAGGGAGCGGGCGGCACTTTCGACCGCGTCTGCGAGCATAACAATGGCCGCCTCCCGTGTGCGGGGTTTGGGGCCCGGATAGCGAAATTCTATTTCAGAGACTTCGTTTTCGTGTTCTCCTTTTTTCTTGCGGGCCTCGTTGTAGAAATATTCCATCAGCGTTGTGCCGTGATGGGTTTCAATAAACTGCCGCAGGACTGCCGGAAGCCCGTATTCTTTTGCAATTTCCATTCCGTCGTTGACATGGCCGGCAATCACCAGTTTGCTCATGGCCGGCGACAGCTGCTCGTGCCGGCTGGCCGAACCCATCTGATTTTCCACGAAGTAGGAGGGCTTGTTGATTTTTCCGATGTCGTGGTAATAAGCCCCCACGCGGCACAGTAGTCCGTTGGCCCCGATGGCATCCGCCGCCGTTTCCGCAATCGAACCAATCAGCAGACTGTGGCTGAATGTGCCCGGCGCCTCCATCGCCAGCCGTTTCAGCAGGGGCTGGTTGGCGTCGCTGTAGTCCATCAGCGTCATGCTGGTGGCGATTCCGAACAATTTTTCAATGAACGGCAGAAAGGCCTGCAGAAAGACTCCTACCAAAAAAGCCGCTCCGGCGGCAAACCCGGCGTTCAGGAGCGTCTGGTCGTGTGTTTTTCCCTGAAGCATTCCGAAACAGTAGGCCATGAGAAACACGGCGACGGAGGCATAGGCGCACACTTCAATCAGTTTCATTCGGGTGCGGATTTCCTTCAGGAACCCGCAGCAGGTCAGTCCGCCGGCCATCATGGTCAAAAACAGCTCCAGCGTGGCCAGCCGACTGACGGAAAAGCAGGCCAGCACGGAGTAAAACACGGTCATTCCGATGGCAAAGCGCTGGTCGAACACCATGGTAAGGATAACAGCGGCGGTGATGGTTGTTCCGGTTGCCAGATAAATCACGCCTCCCTGCCAAATCGAGAAAAATCGATTGACAGCCAGCAGCAGCCAGAACAAAACTGCCATCGTGAAGGCCCGATTGGCCCGGTTGAAAAACTGGGGCCGACAATGATGAATATAAAAGACGGTCCCCAGCAGCACCAGCACGGTCACGACGGTCAGGGCGGCGATTTGAGGCCAGGGCTTAAAGTGCCGCATCCCGCTGGTCAGAAACTCCGGGTGTTCCGTATCCAGCGAGAGCAGAAACACCAGGGCGGCCAGATAGACGAAAAACAAGCCGATCAGCAGCAGCCGGGAACCGTTCATCGGTTCCGGCCAGCGGCGGCTTCGATCCGCCGGAAGATTGGCCCATGCCGGTTGGCGGCGTCCGCTGATTTTTTTACGAAACCATCCCATTTGTTCCGTCTCGATTCGGCCGAATTCCCTGGCGTTTCTGATCGTAGGCCTGGACGATTCGCTGGACCAGACTGTGGCGGACGATATCCGCTTCGGTCAGTTCCACAAACCCGATGTTTTCGATGTTGGAGAGGGTGCGGATGGCATCTACCATCCCGCTGGTTTGTCCGCGTTCGAGGTCAATCTGGGTGATGTCGCCGGTGATAATCATTTTGGAGCCGCGTCCCAGCCGCGTCAGAAACATCAGCATCTGCGAGGGGGAGGTATTCTGGGCCTCATCGCAGATAATCACGGCTTCATTGAGGGTCCGGCCCCGCATAAAGGCCAGCGGAATAATCTCAATCACGTCCATCTCCATCAGTTTCCGCATCTGGCCGAATTCCATCATGTCTTCCAGACTGTCCAGCAGGGGACGCAGATACGGATTGACCTTGGCCTGAAGGTCTCCGGGGAGGAAGCCGAGCCGTTCGCCTGCCTCGACAGCCGGTCGAGCCAGGACGATTTTGCGGATTTGTTTTTTCCGCAGCATCGAGACGGCCACGGCCACAGCCAGATAGGTTTTGCCCGTGCCCGCCGGCCCGGTGCAGAAAGTCAGGTCGTTGCGGTGCATCGTCTTGATGTACTCCAGCTGTCCTTTAGTGAAGGGTTCGATAATGCCTTTGCTGGAGAAGACTTCAATGACTTCATCCCGTTCCGGGCGCACCTGATTTTTGGACTGATCGAGAATTTCCAGCACATCTTTGGGGTTGAGTGTTCCCCGTTTGAGCAGCCGTTTCTGCATCCGGTCCAGCACATCTGCCGTGCGGCGCACCTCCGGTTCTCCGCCGCTGATGATAACCATCTCTCCGCGGGCCGTGATTCGCACGTGCAGTTCATTCTGGAGCATCCGCAGATGCCCGTCGGTCGGGCCGAATAATTCCAGACGCTGCTGGTCGGATTGAATGATTAATTTCAGTTCCAACGTTTTTTCCTTCGTCAGAATTGTCTATACCCACAAAAAGAACAAATAGGCAAGCGGGGCCGGCAGCAGCAGCGAATCAATCACATCCAGAATTCCCCCGAACCCCGGAATGGACGCGGAGGCATCTTTTTGACTGGCATCCCGCTTGAGCATCGATTCACACAAATCGCTCATTTGTCCAAGTACAGCCGATACAGCTCCAAAGAACACCGACTGAAGCGGGGACATTATACCCGAAAACATGGAAAAAAGATAGGCGCATAACACCCCGCCGAAAACAGCACCCGCCAGTCCCTCCCAGGTTTTCTTCGGGCTGACCATCGGGGCTAATTTGTGGGTGCCGAACAGCTTCCCAATGGCGTAAGCTCCTGTATCAGAAGATTTTATCGTAAAAATAAAGGCCAGAAGGGCCCAAGGGCCGCTGCTGACCCGTATCCCGACCACAAAACTCGACAAAAAGCCCAGATAAAGTATCGAAAAGAGCGTGGCAGAGCAGTTTTTCAGGGTTCCGATAACACCTTCCCGCAGAAGCTGAGCCAAAAAGAGACCAGCAAAGATGAAAAACAGGGAAAAAAGGAAATAATAGAGCAAAAAACGCTCTGGAATTTCAGATAAGTTTGCCCAGTAAAAACCGACTGCGACGAGGATAGAGCCGATAACGGCTTCCGGCAGGAAAATCTTTTGACCGCCGCTGCGGGCCAGAGCAGCCAGTTCCATTTGGGCGGGGACGGCAAGAATACACAGCAGAATCAGAAAAAGGGTGCCTTGGGGTTTTTCCTGAACAGGAGTGCCCGATAAGGACCCATCCAGCCGGCCGTCCAGCAGAATCAGCCCGACGAAAGCCGCCGTCATCAGCGTTCCAAAAATCAATCGTTGCTTGAGCATCCTTCGTGCCTCAAATCATGCTCCTGAGGGGCGAATATCTCCAAATCGCCTGGAACGTCCTGCAAAGGCCGTCAGGGCTTTGTCCAAATCCGCCGGTGTGAAATCCGGCCAGAAGGTCTCCGTGACGTAAAATTCCGCGTATGAAATCTGCCAGAGCAGAAAATTGCTGATGCGAAGTTCCCCGGAGGTTCGGATGACTAAGTCCGGGTCCGGGCAGCCCGCTGTGTAAAGGTGGTTGGAGATGCACGCTTCGTCTATTGTTTCGGGTTCCAAAAGATTTTGGCGGCATTTTTCGGCAATCCGCTGAACGGCCTGAACGATTTCCTCCCGACCGCCGTAATTGAGGGCCAGGCACAAGACCATCCCTGTATTGCCGGCGGTCAGCCGCTTGGTTTCTTCCAGAGCCTCCACGACTTTCTGCGGCAGCTGGCGTGTGGTGCCCAGATGAACCAGCCGTACGTTGTTTTCCATCAGCATCGGCCGGATTCCCTCCAGATACGCCGCATAGAGATACATCAGGAAGTCGATTTCCTCTTTCGGCCGCTTCCAGTTCTGCATGCTGAAGGAGTAAATCGTCAGAACCTCCAGACCGATATCGACGCAGTATTTGGCGATGGTTTCGACGGTCTTGCCGCCTTGTTCATGTCCGCGGAAACGAGGCAGACCCCGCTGCGTGGCCCATCGACCGTTTCCGTCCATAATGATGGCGATATGTCGCGGCAAGGCCTCCGGCTTCAGACCCAGCCGAAGGGCCGTTTGACGGCGTTTGTTTTCAAAATCCGTCGTCATAAAGGTTTGCGGTAAATGACCTGGCTTCGCTGGGGCCCGACACCGAGCATCGTAATCGGAATCCCAATTCGTTTTTCGACCGTTTCCACGTATCGTCGTGCCGAGGCCGGCAGGTCTGAATAGTGTTCAATTCCGGATAAATCCTCCTTCCAGCCCTCGAGGGTTTCGTAAACGCATTCGGCGGCCTCCAGGTCCCGACTGTCGCCGGGGAAGAATGTGGTTTCCTGACCGCCGATTCGATAAGCACGGCAGATTTTGACCTCTTCCAGACCCGCCAGTGTGTCCAGATGCATCATTGCCGCTTCGGTAATGCCTCCCAGTCGGACTGTGTAGGAGACCGCCACGGCATCAAACCAGCCGCACCGGCGGGGACGACCGGTCGTTGTGCCGTATTCGTGCCCTTTTTCCCGAATATACTGGCCGATTTCATTATTCTGTTCGGTCGGAAACGGCCCGCCTCCTACGCGGGTGGAGTAGGCCTTGGCGACTCCGATGAATCGGTCCACATAGCGGGCCGGTATCCCGCAGCCCGGTCCCAGTCCCAGCGGACTGGCATTGGAACTGGTGACGTAGGGAAAGGTCCCGTGGTCCAAATCCAGCAGAGAGCCCTGCGCCCCTTCGAACAGGATGGATTGCCGTTTGTCGATGGCTTCAAAGAGCAGCTGGGTGGTGTTGGTAATGCAGGGCAGAACGGCGGTCCGCCAGCTCATGCATTTTTCAAAGACGGCGTCTGCATCCAGCGGCGGGGCATTGTAGAGTGTGCTGAACAGTTTATTTTTGTAGGAGATGATTTTCCGCAGTTTTTCCTTCAGTTCCTCCGGTCTGCGAAAATCCGCCATCCGGACGGCATAACTGCGTCCGACTTTGTCGGCATAGCAGGGGCCGATGCCGCGGGCGGTCGTGCCGATTTTGTTTTTGCCGAGAGCCTCCTCCCGGAGCCGGTCTTCGAGTTTGTGATAGTCCAAAACAACGTGGGCGTTTTCGCTGATAAACAGCCGCCCCTGCAGAGAAATTCCCCGTTCCTGCAGACCGCGGATTTCCTCCATCAGCACCGCCGGGTCCACGACGACGCCGTTAGCGATCACACAGCGGCAGCCCGGGCGAACCGCACCACTGGGCAGCAAATGCAGGGCGAACCGCTGGTCGCCGATAATCACCGTGTGGCCTGCATTGGCTCCCCCGTTGTAGCGGACCACCAAGTCGCTCTGTTCAGCAAGAATATCGACAACCTTTCCTTTGCCCTCATCGCCCCACTGCAAACCTGCAATACAGCAATTCATCCGCCCAGTCTTCCTTTCCAGATTTCCTTTACATGAGTTTGCTGACCAGAAGGTCCAGCAGGGCCCCCAGATTGTCATAATTGCGGTCCGAGAGCGTCAACTGCCGCTTCTGACCGTTTTCCTGATAGATGATTGTGAAAAACCCCTTCTTGTCGAAATGGGTTTTGTCGATGCTTTCAATGGCTTCATAGGGGATGGAGGCCGTTTCTGTCCGGAGGGCGGTTTCGTCCGCCGTCAGTTTTCTGTTTTTGGAGCGGACATAGAAAAAGGCAGCCGCAGCGGCGCCCGCCAGAAGAAACGGCGGGCTGTACATATTGAACTTCATATCCGAATCCGGCACGCCGCCGTTGTCCACGACGTGTTTTTTGTAAAAGGAATAGCGGCCCGACCATTCATAGCGGCTCAGATAGCCGTCGTAGGCGAACATGGCCGCCGCCCCGAGCAGAATCCACATCACAATCAGGTAATTTTTCACTTTATACCGGCTGAAGGGGGCCTCAATCACCGCCATCGATGACACCTCGCTTTCAGATGAAGGAACTGTTATCGTCTCTGGGATATGGCATTGCTCAGCGGCCGGGCAAAATGGGGAATAATCCGCTCAAACATCAGGTGTTCGGCGATGCGGCATTGCTGCGTAAACGCTTCCGCAGTCGTCCATTCCGCCTGTCCAGAAGGATAGCGGCGAACGGTAAAGTAGAGACTGATCGGCTCTTCCAGTTTCCCTTTGTCATTGCGTTCAAAGAGTCCGCTGCGGGATTCCATTGCAATCCGTGCCTGCAGAGAGCCGTCCGGTGTCAGGGCTGCAATCAGATTTGGACAGCAGCTGACAACCTTGGCCCCCGGGATTTCAAAGAAACTGCTCAAACTCGAATTGCCCAGCAGGGCCTCCGCAATCACCTCATCGTGGTTGCCCTGATAGTCGAAATCCATTGTAAAGGTCACATCGAGGGACTCGATGTCCAGCGGGCTGATGCCCAGCATATAGGGCATAATCTCGATGACTTCCCGCTGGAGTTCGTAGGCCTGCTCGAAATCGTCCGGGTCTGCGCAGCCGGCGGACAGACGCTGAGTTTCCATCGCTACCCAGCGGAATCGTCGTCCTTCAATTTCTTCTTCGAGAATCAATTCTCCCTGCTCCCGGCGGGAAAACTGATGCAGGGTGGGAAATCGCTTCTGAATCCGCTCAAAAAACGCCAGCACGGTTTCCCGCTGGCGCGGCAGCTTCATCTGCGTGGTAACGCACATGTCCAAAAACAGGCCGTCGCAAAACGACCCAAAAGGATTCTTCATTCTTTTTCAACTCCAAAATCGCAATTTGGCATTTCAAACCAAAGAGATTTTCACACAAACGCAGGTATTTTACAAGTGCTTGTCCAATAAATCCAGATGAAAAATAGATGCAAAGCCGATAAAACCGAGCGGTTTTCCTGGGTGGGGTTTAATCTTTTTTTACAAAAGATGTTATATCGGGAGACGGCTCGGTAATTTCCGCGGCGGCGGCTCCCAATACAGCCGTGAGCGTAAAGACAAATTCCCGCCACAGCAGCGGAATCAGCAGAGCCGATTTTTCCGGCAGTTCCCAGCTCTGTTCAAGCACAAAGGTTCCGAGCGAATAGAGTGCCGCGGCGGCCAGCCCGCCGAATGCGGCGGCGGCGATTCGTTTGCTTCGGACCAGACCGCCGGCAAAACGGGAGGCAATCCATCCGGCGGCCGCCGGTATCAGAACAGCCAGACACAGCAGGGGTTTCAGGTACCAAATGTTTTCTTTGGCGGGGAGAGTCTGCGTCGATTTGTAGTACAGGATGTGGCAAACCGTCATGGCCGCGGCGGCGACGAGAAAAACGGCTGCGGCGGGCCAAAGGCGGGGTCGAAGTCCGAGACGCATCTGAGCGATTTGGGACATTCGGCGCCGAATCGTCAGCGGCCAGTTGTAAAAAAGCCGAAAGATGCCGTGTTCCAGCAGGGCCCCGCGCTCCCCGAACACCGGTACAATATGTACGGCATCCGTCGCCCAGTGGGCCGCCATAAAGCGTGCCAGGGCCGGATAGCGATATGTCATCTGAATCGGGAAGGCCAGATATCCTACATACTTAAAATAACTCAGGAACAGGGCGATATTGTAATCTTTGAAGCTTCGGTCGTGAATGGCCATAATGGTTGTAATCAGCCCCCGGGCGAATGAACCCGGTGAAATCGGGAATACCTGAAAGAATAACAGAATTCCTCCCACCACGACCGCCCGCTGCTCAGCGGGGACTTCCGGATGGGTAAAATAATAAACGGCCCCTACGGTCAATGATACCAGTTGTGTCAGCGGCAGAGTCAGCAGATGCAGGACCAGGCATATCAGATACCGCTGAATAAACGGCTCTTTGAGCTGGGAAAGGATGAGGGCGGCATCTTCATCGCTGAGGATTTGTTTTTTCTGCCCTTCCTGTATCATATCCCGCAGCCACTGTTCCCGCAGCTCGCGCTTAAAGTACAATTGGAACGGCCGGACAAACAGAGAATGAAGCCGGGCGAGAAAGACTTGTTTGTCCGTTAAAAAGCGGTGGAGCCCGGCCGGAAGAATCGCCGGCGGCAGATGCAGCCAAAACCGCCAGGGGCTTCTCAGAATCGCCTCGACTTGTTTTTCGCTCAGGCGTCCTTTGCGGTGCCAGCCGATCAGCATCTCGTAGATTTTGCCGATGACGGCTCGGCCCAGATACGCCGGACTGCTCAGGATTGCAAGATAATGCGAGCGCCAGTCAGGCCGTCCCCAGGCCTTCCGCAAGACGCGTCCCAGCAGCGGCAGAAGGCCGAGCATCCAGAACAAAAGCGTCTTGCCCGCACAGCCCCGCAGGACCGTTTCGTGCTGCGCATCCATCTGGCCGCGAACCCGCCAGCCCGTCACGGCGCTGGATAAAATGGTGCTCCACAGCCGCCCGTCCGTCAGAAGCCGGATATGATTGTGTGTAAGATCCGGAATCGAATTGCGGTAAATCTCCTCGCATTCCTTCAGTTCCCGCAGCATCTGGTCTTTATAGGGCATGGAGGCAAACGCTTGCGGATGTTCGCGGATATACCGTTCCAGTTTGGCCAAATCTCCCCGGTCAAATTGAACCAGCGAGCCGCGGGCAATGCCTTTGGCGATGAGTTTGAAATCTCCCGGGCTCATCGGCAGGAAGGGCAAAAGGGTCAAGCCCGCCCGGAAATCCACTGCGACCAGACCGGCCTGCGGGTCGTTGTTGGTTTCCAGACGCTTCAGGCAGTTCGGCTGGCTTTTGCAGGTGCTCCACTCATATTGACGGGCGAATTCGTATGCGCCCATCTCATAAAGCAGCCGGACAAATTCGTGCATAAAAACATACTTGGCCCGATACTCCGGCGAGCCGAGCTGTTCGCTGGAAAGCAGTCGTCCTTTGCGCCACAGCCGCAGCAGGTCCAGCCGGTCGTCCACCTCCAGACGCCAGGTCCGTCCGTCAATCCAGCGGCTGATTTCGCCGCAGCTGCCCAGCACGGGGTCCGTGAACGTGGCGTAAATCTCGTTGACGCATTCGGTATCCCCAAATCGTTCGGCGGCCGCCTGACGGATGAATGTCTGCCAGAGGGCCCCGGCCCGGGCCGCCGCCGGATTGACCTGCGGCTGAAACGGTCCCTGAAACCCGACCGCATACAAAAGGTCGCGAAAGAGTCGGCCCGCCCCGGAAGGGGGAATTAAGATTTTCATTGCGTAAAGATTGTTTGTATTCAGACCCGCAAACTCCTGGACGGGCTGTCCGTTCTCGACAATTTCCAGCAGACGGATCTGATAGACCTGTCCGGCGAAGCCGCCGCCGACAAACCGCTCAATCTGAACCCGCACCTGGACCGTGCCGCGCGCCGGCAAAGGGGTGATTGTGTATTGCAGCTGTGTGCCCGGCTCATACCGGCTGACCTTCATCGGGCGGTGCAGCCCCAGTTGACGAAAGGCCTCCTGAAGCCGTTGTATTATTTCCAAAGAATGTGCACTTTCCATATCCGAATTTAGTACTTTCTTGGAATAAGTCCTCTCTCAATCTACAAACTATCGACTAAATATATCGGCAAATTACAAAAGGAAACGGAAATTTTTGCCAAGTCATTTTTTTTTCTTTAAAAGGGGCATAAATTGCCCGAATTTTCGACTTTTTGGGGGTGCAATAAAAGAATACAGGAATACAACCGGAAGGGTGTGTTTTATTTCTTATCCGAAGAGGGCGGGAAGGAGGCGGATGGCAAGGAAGGCAAGAGCGGCGGCATACAGGCCTGCGGCCAGGTCATCGGTCAGGATGCCCCAGCCGGCCGGGAGGGTTTCGAATTTGCGAATCGGCCAGGGTTTAATGATGTCAAAAAGACGAAAGAGGACAAAACCCAGCACGGCCGTATTGCAGATATGGGAGGGCCCCATCAGGGCAATCGCCAGCAGGGTGAGGGCCTGGCCGGCCGTTTCATCAGCGACTACCTCGCGCGGGTCGCTTTGTCCGGTGCGGCGGATGACCGCCGGCGCAAACTGCACACAAAACCAGCTGAACAGGATGGTTACCGCCGCCATCGCATAAGCATTGGCGGCGGGCCAAAGAAAACCGAATCCCTGATAGAGAATCACCGGCGGCAGAGAGCCGAAGGTGCCCGGAGCGGCGGGAAGCCGACCGAGTCCAAAACTTGTCGCAAACCATTCTTTCATAACTTTCCTACGCTCTCTCAAAACAGAGGGCTCAAACTTTTTCCAGCAGGGACAGGGCATACCGGTCGGTCATACCGGCGATGTAATCGCAGACCGTCCGCTGAAGGCCTTCGCTTTCAATCAGGTTTCGAAAGTAGCGGGGCATCTGTTCGGGCTGCCCGCACAGCCGGTCGAACAGGTCATTGAGCCATTGTTCAATCTGACTGTCCACCGCTTTCAGATGTGGATGGGAATACAGCCGCCGCATCAGAAAATCTTCCAATTCCTCCAGCTGGGCCTGTGTGGATTTGCGGAGCTGAATCAGCGGCTGTCCGTATTGATAGACTTCTTCGAGGGAGCCGATGCGGGCTTCCTGAAGGGCCCGGCGGCTGGTTTCAATCACATCTCCGACAAGCCGGTCCAGAATGGCCTTAGCGGTGCGGGTTCGCCGGATGACAAAATCGTCGATTGTCTCGGCCCGGATTTGCTCCTGTGCGTCTCGGAACAGGGCACAGCGGCAGGCCTGCTCTTCTTCGATCAGCCGGGCGCGGATGCCGTCTTCCAGGTCGTGGCAGTTGTAGGCGATGCGGTCGGCCAGATTGGCTGTCTGCCCCTCCAGACAGCAGACCGGTTCGGGAAATTCCGCACAGACGCCGTGGTCATACGGCCCCTGATGGCCCGCGAGGGACTGGCGGGTTTCATACATCAGATTCAGTCCCCGAAAGTCCGGATAGGGGGTTTCGAGAAAATCAACAATCCGCAGGGCCTGGCGATTGTGTTCAAAGCCGCCGAAGGAGGCCATTCGTTCATTTAAGACCCGCTCGCCGGTGTGGCCGAAGGGGCTGTGGCCGATGTCGTGAGCCAGACAGACCGCCTCGGTCAAATCCTCGTTCAGGCCGAGGGCCCGGGCGATAGTGCGTCCGATTTGGGCGACCTCGATGCTGTGGGTCATCCGCGTGCGGTAATGGTCGTTGACACCGGGCATGAAGACCTGCGTTTTGCCTTCAAGCCGGCGGAAGGCCGCACTGTGGAGAATCCGGTCACGGTCCCGCTCGAAGGGGCCGCGGTAGGGGTGGGGCGGCTGCGGAACCCGGCGTCCGCGGCTGTTTTGCGGCGTGACGGCATACGGTGCAGGCGGCGTTCTCATTTACAGATTCGGCAGATGATGGTCCCGCGACAGGCGGGTCAGTTCCTCATACAGTTCGGACAGGCTCTGGCTGATGACCTTCGTGGAGCTGCAGACGGACATAAAATTGGTGTCTCCGTCCCAGCGGGGGACGATATGGATATGCATATGCTCCGGCAGCCCCGCTCCGGCACAGCGTCCGAAGTTCATTCCGATATTGAAGCCGTGTGGATGAATCGCCAGCGAGAGCACCTTCTGGCTTTCACGAATCAGTTTCATCATCTCGAGCAGTTCATCGTTGTTCGCCTCCTCCAGCGTCGCGATGTGCCGCAGGGGGGCAATCAGCAGATGGCCGTTGTTGTAGGGAAAGCGGTTAAAGACGACGATGCATCGCCCGGTTCGCCACAGAACCAGATTGTCCCGGTCCTGCTGCGGGGTGCGGATATAGTCGCACAGAAAACAGGGGCTTTTTTCGGGCAGGCCCTGAATGTAGGGCATCCGCCACGGGGCCCAGAGGTTCTTACTGTCCGCTGCCATTTTTTTCCGTCTGTGCCGTGTTTTGCGGGTTGTCGTCTGAAAGACGTTCGATTCGGATATGCTGGCGAACCGTCAGTTTCGGCAGACTGTCTCCCAGCGGGAGAATGAAGTCTGCGGCCGTAATAAGCGTGTAGTCATCCTGTGCGGATTCGAGCCGGCCGTCCGTGAGATTGAAAACCAGCTGACCTGTGCCTTCCAGGGATTCGTGGCGATAACTGCGAAGAACGGAAAACAGCGAGCCGCGAATCTGATAGCTGCCTTCATACGGCAGGGGGAAATTCAGCAGCGGCTTTTCGCGAAGCTGGTAGCGTGTGCTGACCGAAGCCAGTTTTGCTCCCTGCCGGTCTTCGATGTTCTCGACGGTGTAGGTGATGATGCGGCTGGGCAGGTTCTGAATCGGAACAGGCCAGGGCAGGAACTGTTCGCTCTGCCAGCTGGAGCCGGGGGCGATGCCCCGAAGCGGCTTGGGATTGGAGGCCGTCAGGTCCCACAGCGTGTACTGGAAGAACAGCCAGTCCAGAATCATATCGGGGTCTTTGATGCGCTGGGCGGAATCCCCCTTTTCAACAAAACTCTTTTGGCCGATTTCGCGAAGCAGGTTCCGGAAGGAATCGGTCAGTTCAATCTGCCCGGTCGGGCTGACCTGCAGCGTGTAGGTTCGTCCACGAAGATGCTGCATCGCATCGGCGGGGGCCGGTTTTCCTGAAAAGGTGGTTCGTTTGGTCTCTACGGATTCACAGGTAAACTCCACAGTTGAAAGGCCGTAGGGGTTTGCCTCCAGCGGCCGGATGCCAAAGACCATTTCAATCGACTCATTGGCCAGCTTAGAGTCTTCTTTTTTGCCGGCGGAGCTGCTGGTCAGCTCAATTCGGACTTCCCGGGAAGAGACAAACCGGTAGCGGACAGAGGGGGATGCCTCGAAATCCAGCGCCATATACTCCCCCTTCGGAAGGGTTCCGCATCCGCAGAGAAGACCGGCGGTCAGACAGACAACTCCCCGTGCCGCCCGGCTGATTGGTCTGATGGAGGACAAGAGGTTCATTTCGGCGGCCAAAGATTACTGGATAAGTTTTCGTTCGATGCTCTGGATAAAGCGAATCACCAGGGTATCCGGTCCCTGTTCGGGCTTGGCCTTCGGATTCATTTCCTGAGCGGTGTAGGTGCTGATCAGAGTTTCGCCGTATTCGAGAACTTTTCCGCTGTCCAGGTTCATCGTCATTTTTCCGGTGTACTGAATTTCATTGTCGAGCATTTTGGCGAAGATGCCCATGCTGCCCTGGCCGGCGGCATCAGGAGCGGCGGCGCTTTCGGAGGCGTTCATTTCAATGGCGGCAACCTTTCCGTTGTCCGTCTGTTCCACATTTTTGATAGTATAGACTTTGCGGAAGTTTTTGCTGGAGAGCAGCCCCTGCGGCGATGGGACCGTGCGTTCCCAGGAGGTGCCGACCTTGACGGGGGTGCCTGCATCCGGAAGCGAGAGGATTTCATGCCGCTTGGCAACCTCTTCTTTGGCAAAAAGCCGGGAAGCCAGACGGCCTTCCTGCCCGGGGATGTCGGCCGTCTTGACGGTGCTCACATCGAGGGCTTCGGCCTTGCCGTCGGGGGTCAGCCGAACCGTATAGGATTGCCCCAGCAGTTTGGCCAGCGGATTGGACTGGTCTTCCTGCCGTCGGCTGTCGAAATTAATCTGCACTTCATTCTGTTTCACGACGCGGCAGGCCAAGTCCCGAATGGTAATAACAGCTTCTGCGGCGCCGGTTTCGTCCACCTTCTCAATCCGCTGTTCGAACGTCATTCGGACGGAGGTGGTGGTTTCCTCCTGACGCAGCTTATCCAAAGCGGGCTGCTCAAACTTGAAGTCCTTGGTGGTGGTCATTGTGACTTCGTAGGTATCTGTGGTTTGCGGTGCAAACCGCTGGGCCGCCTGGAAGGAAATTCGTTTTGAGGGGCCTTTGCAGCCGGGCATCAGGAAAGCGGAGACGACGAAGGCAAGCACAGTCAAACTCATCATGACCGAACGACGCATGGGACTCTCCCTTCAAATTTGATGGATATCCTTATCTTTTTTTGTTTGTTCCTATGGAACAGGGATTATAGGGATTCAAAAGACAGTTGACAACTGAAAATTCTCAAAGGGCGGCAAAATCAGGGTTTTTGACATCCACATTTTGGTTTTGTGGTGGTTGAGTTCCTAAAATTTCTATTATGGTCAGCTGTTTTTTTTCGTTATAATGCAGTTTTTTATTGAATGAAAACCGGACCGCTATTTTGGAGAAGCGTATGAACAGCGACCAGATTAAACAGGGATTTCAGCGGGCTCCGCACCGGGGGCTCTTGCGGGCTTGCGGGCTGAAGGATGAAGATATCAACAAGCCGTTTATTGCGGTGGCAAACAGCTACTGCGATGTTGTGCCGGGGCATATTCATCTTCATGAGGTTGCCAAAGCGGTGAAGAAAGCCATTCGGCAGGCCGGCGGGGTGCCGTTTGAGTTTAACACGATTGCAATCTGCGACGGCATCGCCATGGGACATACGGGAATGAAGTATTCCCTGGCTTCCCGAGAGATTATTGCGGATGCTGTGGAGGCAATGCTTCGAGCCCATTGTTTTGATGGAATGGTCTGCATCCCGAACTGCGATAAGATTATTCCGGGAATGCTGATGGCGGCTGTGCGGGTGAATATCCCGACGCTGTTTGTCTCCGGCGGACCGATGCTGGCCGGCAAGACGAAGGACGGAAAGACGACGGATTTAATCAGCATTTTCGAAGGGGTTGCCCAGTTTAACGCCGGCAAAATCAGCGAACAACAGCTGTATGAGTTGGAATGTTCGGGCTGCCCGACTCAGGGAAGCTGTTCGGGGATGTTCACGGCCAACAGTATGAACTGCCTTTGCGAGGCGATAGGAATGGCCCTGCCGGGCAACGGCACGATTCCGGCGGTGGACCGGCGCCGCCAGAAGCTCTACCGCACGGCCGGACAGAGAATCGTTGAACTGGTGCGGGAGAATCTGCGGCCGCGGGATATTATTACTGAAAAGTCTATCGATAATGCCTTTATTTGTGATATGGCCATGGGCGGGTCCACCAATACGGTTCTGCACACGATGGCCATAGCCAATGAGGCGGGCATCTCTTATGATTTGGACAGAATCAACCGCATCAGTGAACGGTGTCCGAATATCTGCAAGGTTTCTCCCTCCAGCCATTGGCATATGGAAGATGTGGATGCGGCCGGCGGAATCAGCGCGATTCTGAAGGAAATCAGCCGGATTGACGGGCTGCTGCATCCGGAATGTATGACGGTGTCGGGGGTGACACTTGGGGAGCGGATTCGAAAGGCCAAGATTTTGAACCCGGAGTGTATCCGTCCGCTCGAGAACGCCTACTCGAAGACGGGGGGACTGGCGATCCTTCGCGGGAATCTGGCCCCCAACGGCTGTGTGGTTAAGACGGCGGGTGTGTCGGAGAAGATGCTTCGCCACAGCGGGCCGGCGGTCATCTTTGAAAGTCAGGAAGAGGCCTGCGAAGGCATTTTAGGCGGCAAAGTCAAGCCCGGCGATGTGGTGGTCATCCGGTACGAAGGGCCCAAGGGCGGACCGGGGATGCAGGAAATGCTCAGTCCCACCAGTTATATTATGGGGGCGGGGCTGGGGGATTCCGTGGCGCTGATTACGGACGGGCGGTTTTCCGGCGGCACACGCGGGGCCTGCATCGGTCATATCAGTCCGGAAGCAGCGGTCGGCGGGCCGATTGCGCTGGTTCAGAACGGCGATATTATTGATATTGATATTCCGGCCGGAACCCTTGCGGTTCGTTTGAGTGCGGATGAACTGAATCGGCGGAAGGCGCAGTGGAAGCCGCGTCCGCCGCGGATTACCAGCGGCTGTCTGGCCAAATACGCCGCGATGGCCACAAGCGCCGATACCGGAGCTGTTCTGAAATGGGATTGATGGACATTCGGGCGGGCAAGTGGTACGCAAAGGGGTTGTTTTTTGCGTGCGTCGGCTGCGGATGGTGCTGTGCAGGGCCGCAGGAAGGATATATCTGGCTGACCCGAAAAGAACTTCAGCGGGCGGCGGATTACCTGAAAATCCCTTCGGAGGTCTTTCGGGAAAAATATGTCCGTCGTGTGGGTTTTCGGCTCAGTCTCATCGAGCATCCGCGAACCAAAGACTGCATTTTTCTGACGGATTTCGGCGGCGGCCGGCGCGGCTGTGCAATTTATCCGGTGCGGCCGCTTCAGTGTCGAACCTGGCCGTTCTGGAATGAAAACCTTCGCACGCCCCAGGCGTGGGAAGCGACGGGTCAGAAATGCCCCGGAATCAATCAGGGTACTTTTTGGAGTTTGGAGCAGATTGAATCCCAGCGAACCGCAAAACCGGATGCCGACGGATGTCCTGAATGAGATTCTTGCCCGTGTTCAGCAGGTCTATGATTGGCTGGCGGGGGCGATTGGGGCCCTGAATCCTGTGTGTCGGGTCTGCGGGACCTGCTGTGATTTTGAAAGCTACGGGCATCGTTTGTACATCACGACGCCGGAGATGCTCTATTTTCTTCATCATCTGCCCCTGGATTTTCGGGTGATGACGGATGGGGTTTGTCCGTATCGGGAAAACGGGCGGTGCGGTGTTTATCCGTACCGGTTTGCCGCCTGCCGGATTTTTACGTGCACATCGGACCCGCGGCGGCAGCATCAGCTCAGCGAAGAAGCCATCCGGCGGTTTAAAGAAATCTGCGTTCAGTATGATTTGCCCTATCGATACATCGATTTGAAATATGCCCTCAGTCGGCCAGACCTGTGGTTTGCGTAATTTTCCTGTCTCGGATTCCTTTTTTTTCTGGATGTATTTTCAGGGAAAATCCTGCTTTTCAAACCAAAATTTTCAGATATAGTGAAAGAAAGAACTTTGTGTGCAGCGGGAGAGTAGTTAGGAAGGAAAGTATTTTGGCTTGTATTCTCACTCGTTTTTGGTGAGAAATGTCATGATTGAGTTTCATACCATTGAAGATATCCTGAAATTTGCTCTGGCTCGCGTGATTTTTTCAGAGAAAATCTACCGGCGTTTGGCGGATAGTGTGGAAAATACCGCTGCTCAGGCCATTTTCCTGGCACTGGCACAGGCCGAAGAACGGCAGCGAAGAAAAATTGAAATGGAGCTGTACAAAATCGGTTTGACGGTTTCGGAGCCGGACGTTTCACAACTGGAAAAAGAAGAATGGCCGGAGTGGAAGTTTCTGGCCAAACGGATGCTTATTCAGGATGCGTTTGAGCTGGCGATTCAACGACAGCGAGAATCGTTTCATCTGTTTGCGGAATGGATGGGGAAAGCCGACAAACCGGAAATCGCAGATATTTTCTTTCAATTAAGTCAGGAGGAAATGCGGCATCTGCTGCAGTTGGAAAAAGAATACAAGTCCATTTTTCCGGAACGGGCCGTGTAATTTTTCACTTTACAGGGAGGATGCCCTATTCCGGCACGTCATTTTGTTTGGCGGGTTTTCGAACGGCTAATTTCTGCCGGAGCCGCTGATAGACGGAGGGGGGAATCAGCCCGGAAACATCCCCGCCCAGCAGGGCCAGCTGGCGCACCATCGTGGAATTGACATAGCCGTATTCTTCACTGGTCATGATAAAGACGGTTTCGATGCCGGCGATTTTTCGGTTGGTCATGGCCAGTTGGAATTCATATTCGACATCCGTGAGGTTTCGCAGCCCCCGCAGCATAACCTGGGCTCCCCTGTGGGCGGCAAATTCCACGGTGAGGGTATCATAACTTTCCACGGTTACGCCGGGCAAATCCCCTACAAGAGCGCGTATCATTTCCACGCGTTCGGCTTTGGTGAACAATTCCTCTTTTCCGGGGTTTTGTCCGACTGCCACAATCAGTCGGTCAAACAGTTTGTATCCCCGGCGAATCACATCCAGATGGCCGTTGGTGATAGGGTCAAAAGAACCCGGGAAAATCGCGGTAATCGACCGCTCTTTCATCGGAAATTTCCTTTTCTGTTCGGAAGTTTTTTGCTGTTTTTGAGAATATTAGGAGATTGTATTGAAGGATTCAAGTTCTATGTTTTGAAAGTCCTGGCCGAGGTATTCTTTGCGGAGCTGACGGATGTATTGTTCCATCGCCGCAAATCGGCTTTGAGCGATTTGACGGACGGTTTGGTAGTGAAAACCGTCTTTAAGACGTGCTTCCCAGTAGCGGTATTCCACCCTGCGGTCCCATCCATCCAGCAGGGCCCCGGCTCCTTTGCCCTGAAGAAAATATCGGCGGATTTCCTGAAAAAGTCCGATGGCTCCAATCTCATCGAGCAAACGGGCATCGGAAAGAATTTTGGCTTCAGTCAGCTGGGTAGAACGGTTTTCGACCTCGTCTATTATGCGACATATATGGTCTGTTTTGCCCTTAAACAGGGAGGCCGTTTCTTTCTCTTTGACCAGTTGAATGGAGTATTCTCGTAATTGCCTCCCTCGGAGTTCTACCACCGCCTCTGTCAAGGTTTGGCCTTTGACCTGACTGTAAAGTCTGTATCCTGCATCACATAGATATGCAGCGGCCAAGAGGGAGAAGATGTCGAAGGATTCGCCCTTTTTTGTTAATTCGGGTAATTTGGTGATCAGTTCCGCATTCCGTGCGATCCGTGCGGCTTTCTCCCAAAGCCAACGCTCCGATTGTCCCGAGGGCCCCTGAAAGGTTAACACCTCCTCTGCGAGTCGGCGAATCCTTTCTATCTCTTCCATGCATCCATCCTCCTGTTTGCGCAAGTCCTATACTATGAAAATAGAGAAGGATGCGTCAAGCAATTTCCAAACCTGCTGCCGTTTTTTTCTTGATTTATCCCCTACAAACCCTACAACCTTTCCTCGGCGGATTCGCTACAGAGCGTACGGATGATTTGAATGGTATTTTATGAATCTTGCACACATTTTATTTTTTATATTTTGTGAGATGAGGTGAAAAAGTTTCAGGATTTTTGTTTGAAGCGCCGAAATAACTGGTACAATAGGCAGGATGTTATGAGATGGAAATCTTGGAATGAGCGCACAGGGATGGGCATGAATCGTCGGAATCGCACGTTCTTCGTATGGGTCTCACTGGTTGCTTCAATGACTATTGCCGGTTTGCTTCTGATGGCCCTCGACCAGAAGACGCCTATGACCGGGGCCTACAGTCTGGCCAGTTATTTACGATTGGATCCCATTGAGAAGGCGGCATTTCGTCCGATAACAGCACGGCCTGCTGAGTGGAATCGAATCGAGGTCTATTACAGCCGGACGAATTCCGGAAATGCGGGCGATGTGGCGATGATTTCCTCCCTTCGCGGGACCGCACGGGCCGATTTTCATTTTCTTGTCGGCAACGGCAAGGGGGCCGGAGACGGGCAGATTCAGTGTACAGACAGCTGGGTTCAGCAGAAGACCACCAATGGAATCATTCGAATCTGTGTGGTGGCGGATTTGTATGACAGCCCTGTGACGGCTTATCAGCTGCGTCGAACGGCGGCACTGGTGGAGGCGCTGAGCCGTCGATTCAATATCAAGACGCAATATATCCACTACCCTGCAAACTGGCAGTTTTAAGCGGATGTTTTTTTTGACGTTTCCAAACCGCGGGATTTCGACCGCGGTTTTTTTGTTTTATCTAGATAGACCTCTCGAGAAGGAATCAATTGCATCCCAACGGGGTTTTGCTATAATCCCCAAAGCGCTGGATTTAAAAGTTTAATGAATGTTTTTCCAATTGGGAGCGGATATTTGAAGTTTCAGGTGTTTCAGGACGGTAAGCCGGCGGAGGATTTTTCTCTGGCGGCTGCTTATATGTTTGGAGCGGACCAGATTCCGCTTTATCAGGTTCAGATGGACTACAAGGACGGTCTGCTGGAATGTACCAAGAGGAGTCCGGATTCGGCCGGGGTGGCGCTGCTTTGGCCTGTCAAAGGGGCAGGGCGACTGCTTTTGTCGACCACTCGACTTCCGGACCGGCAGGAGCCCTACAATTTGAATATAGAGCTGGCGCGGGCCCGCCTGATGCAGATTACGCTGAAGCGCGAGGATTGGGCTTTGTTTGAGGAGGATACCCGCTTTGCCGATTTGGCCCATGAAGCGCAGGATTTGTTTATCCAGTCTCTCCTTCATATTGCGGATCCCGCGAAGGCCTCTGTCCTGGCAGACCAATCCCTGGAAAAGGGGCTTCAGTTTTCCGAGCAGCTTGCGGCCCGTCATGCCGACCAGCTTTTGGCATTGCGCTGCCGGCATCGGGGGCTCGGACGTCATTCTCTCGGAGTGGGGATTGATTTGAACCGAATAGAGGATGCGACTTATCGGAAATGGCTGCTGGAGATTTTCGGGTTTGTGACGATTCCGATGGAATGGGGGCAAATTGAGACGGAACCCGGACACTATGATTTTGAGGCGATAGACCGCTGTATGGAATTGCTGGCGGGCCGCCGCCTGGCCCTCTGTGCAGGTCCCTTGCTTCGTTTTCATCCCGGCAGTGTGCCTGCGTGGCTGTCTGCGGAGGGCAGAGAGTTTGAAAAAATCCGGGAGGCGGCGTATGAGTTTGTGGCCCGAACGGTATCGCGTTATGCCAAATACGTTCATGCCTGGCGGGTGATTTCCGGAATGCACGCGTGGAATTGTTTCGGCTTTACCTTTGAGCAGGTGATCGAAATGACGCGGACGGCCTGCCTGGCGGCCAAGACGGCGGATACCAAGTCGCGGAAAATCATCGAAATCGTTTTTCCGTGGGGAGAATATTACGCCACCGACCGCACAACCATTCCGCCTCTTGTTTATACGGATATGATTATCCAGAGCGGAATTAACTTTGACGCCGTCGGCCTGCAGCTGCAGTTCGGGGCTAATCTGCCGGGGATGCATGTCCGGGATATGATGCAGATTTCCTCGCGTCTGGATTTCTTTGCCCAGGTGGCCAAGCCGGTGCATATTACAAGTGTGGCTGTTCCGGATCGGATTTCGATGCCCCAGGGAGACCCGCAGCTGTGCGGCTATTGGCACAAACCGTGGACGGAGGAGATTCAGGCCCAGTGGATTGAAAGTTTCTACAAAGCCGCGCTGAGCCGCTCGTTTATCAATACGGTTACATACGGGGCTTTGGCCGACGGAAATCACAATGCGCTGGCTGGACAGGGACTTTTGGATGAACATCTGAATCCCAAGAAGGCACTCCTGAGCATTGTTAAATTTCAGAAATTAATTGAAAAGCGGTAAGACAGGTTTTGTGTATGGCAGCCGATGATTCGAACGGTTCTCCGGATGCAGGCACCGGCATCGGTCTTGAAAAGGGCATTCGAGGGGTGCAGGCGGTTGTGGGGCTGTGTATTGTTTCCGGGCTGTTTTGGGGATGGATGTGTTTTCGACAGCAGGAGGGAAAGGCGGGAGCGGGTCTTGCGGGTACGGTGAATCCGAATACGGCTTCAATGGGCAGCCTGATGCGGCTGGAGGGGATTGGACCGGTGCGGGCCCTGCAGATGCTTCGGTATCGGCAGCAGACAGACGGAAGGAGTTTTGAGAGGCCGGAGGATTTGGAAAACGTATCAGGAATCGGCCCGAAAACCGTCTCAAAAATGGCTCCGTTTCTTGCTTTTGAGCAGGAACAGATGACAACCGAGGAAACAAACGAAGGTCAGAATGTCGGAATGGGAGATTAAAAAACCGCTTGGACGCTGTTGGGTGACAGGCCGGGAGTTTGCGCCGGAAGAGGAGTATTATGCCGCACTGGTGGAAACGCCGGAGGGATTTGAACGGCGGGATTTCTGCCGGGAATACTGGGAGGCGAATCGGCCGGCGGTGTATTGTTTCTGGAAAACCCGCATGCCAAACCCCCAGAAAAAAAAGCAGCAGATGTTTATTGAGCCGGAGATGCTGCTGGCGTTTTTTGACCGTCTGGCCTCGGAAACGGAGCCGGAGAAACTGAACTTCCGTTTTGTTCTGATGCTGATTCTGATGCGCAAGAAACGGCTGAAGTATGAGGCCAGCCGGAAAGAGGAAGGACGGGAAATCTGGACGGTTCGGGTGGTCGGTCAGGAGCGGCTGGAAGAGGTTGTCAATCCGAACCTGACGGATGAACAGATTCAGCAGCTCTCTGAGCAGATGGGGCAGATTCTTCAGACGGAACTGGATTAGGGTAAAGCGTGCTTCGAAACGGATTGATTTTGCTGGGCGTCTGGGCGGTCTTTCAGGCCGGCTGTGCCTCCCCTTCGTCGATGCCGCCGGCGCAAGTTCGGCCCTGTCGGGGCAAGGGGACGATTGAGGAGGCCGTGAAGGTCCTTGCGCTCAAACGGGCTAATCTTCATCCGCTGAAGGCCTCAGCCCGCTGTTTTCTCGAGTGGACGGATTCAGAGGGGAAGGTTCGCAAAGAAACATTTGATGCGCAGTTCCGGTATGTCCCGCCGGATTGTTTATTTGTCCGGGGCGACAAGTTCGGTGAAATTCGCTTCGGCACCAACGCGGAGGCCTTCTGGATGATGGTCAAGCCGGAGATTGATACCTACTGGTGGGGGACCCGGCAGGCCGCCGAGCAGTGCAGGGAAATGATTCAGTTTAACCCGTGGAATGTAATTGAAGCCCTCGGGGTTGTTCAGGTTGATACAAATTGGACCCTGGACTGGCATAACGGATTCGATGTTTTGACTTTGACGGACCCGAATGGGGTACTTGTTCGGAAAATCTGGATAAGGGCTTGCGATTATCAGGTGATTTCGATTGAATCCGCTGACTCACAGGGGCGGCAAAATGTCCGGATTCAAATGGATGATTATGTCCCGACAGAACAGGGCTTTTCGGTGCCGAGCGTCATAGAGGCACAGCATTTTTCCGGGGGGCGTGCGGATGCATCGCTGCGGCTGGAGCTGCGGGGGGTCGGGCTTTTCGAGGTGGACCCTGTACGGGCTCAACGGCTTTTTTCCCGACCGTCCGAGGAGAATTATCGGACGGTTTACCGATTGAGTTCTGCATGCGAATTTGTGCTGGTCGGACGCTGATGTTTTTTCCAAACTCTTTTGAAAACAGGGTGTTGCGCGAATTTGCTTTTATTTATGCGCAAGATTGCCTTGTTCAGATATCCCACTTTTTCAGATAATTCAAAATGTGGTGGAGTGTGTGTGATGTGTGTGTATGGGTGAGGAGAAATCCTCGGAGTAGGGGTTTTGGTGTAAGTTTTTTACGAATTCCAAAAACACTTTTTGGAAAGGAGTAAGGAAAGATGAAGAAAGCATTTCTTTTACTGCTGGTATTGGCTGCCGGCACCCTCGGTCAGGCCGCTGTAATTCTCCATGATACATTCTCTGATGGAGATCGTACAGACACGAACCTGCCGTATGAGTCGGGCTTTTGGGCTTCTTCTCCGGCGGATGTGACGACCACGCCGGGAAATGTGCGTCTGGATATGGCCTCAAGCAGCCGACGGATGCACACCTATTTTGCTCCGGCGGGTTCACCGATTTCGCTGGGAGTCGGCCAGAAACTCATTGCAACAATTGATATCATTCCGGAAGTAGCATTTATTGACTCAACCAGCCGTAATTTCCGTTTCGGCCTGTTCTATAATGATGCTCAGTATGCTCAGGACAGTGTCGGCGACAGCGGAATCAGCAACGGTTGGCAGGATGCAACAGGTTATGCAGCCCAGTTCAGCATGGGTGTAGCGGATGCCGCCTATGCCAGAGTCGGCAAGCGAACAAACTTGACAGGAGGATATACTCTTCTGGGTACTGATGCGGCCTATACGTGGGGCAGCAACAGCCTTACGAAAGCCACCGGCTTGTCTCTGAACACTGTTTATACGTTGACCCTGATGCTGGATTATCAGTCTGCCAGTGAAATGCTGGTATCGTTTGCATTTTCACAAGGGCAAAATGCGTTGGTTACGGCCTCTCTGACGGATAACGGTCTGGGCGGCCAGCCGCTTTATACGAACTTTGACTTCCTGCTCTTGCGGCTGTCCAACAATCAGGGTACGGCGGAAGTTGTGAATTTTCAGAGTATCAAGATTGAGTATATTCCGGAACCGGCAACACTGGCTTTGCTCGGGTTGGGTGGTCTGCTGACGTTCCGCAGGAGTTGCTGAAATCCTCCGGAAGCGAACCGTCTGACATACAACAACACCGGCCCCATCGCCCAACGGCGGGGGCCGGTTTTTTGAACAAGATTTGGATTTTCCCAAAGGGTGACGAAGCCGCAAAAACCGTATTTTCAGTATTAGCATGCGGGAGAGGAAAAAGCAGAGCCGTGTTTTTGCGCAAAATTGCTTTTGTTTTGGCGCAAGATTGACTTGTCTGAATTGTCCATTTTACCGAAGATAATTAGATGAGTTTTTCTATCCAAGGCGGCTCCGCAGTTCGGGTCTGCGGAGGTAACAAATCAGGGATTCATAAGACGAGGAGATGCACAATGACAAGGACACTTCGGTACACCTTTTTTGCTGCGGTTTTTGTACTGGGGGCTGTCTGTTCGGCGGAGGTTCTGCTTTATGACACATTTGCCGACGGAAGCCGTACAGAAACCAGCCTGCCGACACAGTCGGCCGTGTGGTTTTCGCATCCGGCCAATCTAACGGTCAGCAGCGGCTCTTTGGCCGTCAATCAGCTGGCGATCGGAAACACCAGTTCCAAGATGTGGACATATTTTGCTCCGAACGGTTCCCCTGTGTCGCTGGGGGTAGGAGAAAAGCTTGCAGCTGAGATTAAGTTCACCCCTCGCGGTGCAATGTACAGCACGACATCCAAAAACTTCCGACTGGGACTATTCTATGACCCGACGGACGCTCAGCTTCTGCAGGATACCAACTCGGATAACGGCGGGGGACGCTGGTATGACTCGCGGGGGTATGCCGTGATGTTTACGCTTAGTCCGGATTCAACGGCCGGGACGATTCAGGTCAGTAAACGGACGAATGTCACAGGAACAGATGGGCTGCTGAGTTCTACGGGGACCTATACCTGGAATACCGGTTCCGGGCAGGCGGCTAATTTGAGTCTCAATACGCAATATACAATGAATCTGGTACTTGAGCGAACAGCTGAAGCGGAAATGAAGGTGACGTTTACATTTCTGCAAGGCAGTACTGTGATAGCTTCGAACACCCTGATTGATAACGGTTTGGGCAGTCTTCCGATTTACACGTCGTTTGACCAGCTGTTCTTCCGTCTGTCAACCTACACGGGGACGGCGGATATTGTCGATTACAACAGCATCAAGATTGAAAAGATTCCGGCGGCTTACGGCGGCCCTTTGGTGGGCATAGAGCATGTCTTTCCGGCGGTTCAAAGCTGCCGAACGGAACTCTTCGACGGAGTAAATCCTCGGATGAATGACAACAGGACAGACAGCTCCAAACTTTCCGTCCGAAGTGATGAGAAGGCGGCAAAATCCTGGATTAAATTTGACCTGAGCAGTCTGGAGCCGGAGGAATCGAGTTCTCTTCGAGCGGCGATTCTGAAGATCACTTCAATTACCGACAAGACCGGAACGACCCAGCTGTCCTACGTCAAGGACAGCTGTCTGGATAATATCGGCTGGACGGAAACGACATTAACATGGAATAACGCCCCCGGGAATATCCCCAGCAATGACGGGCAGACTCCGGCCGATCCAAGTTTTACCGTTACTGATCTTCGAGCCAATCTGGATCCAGCCAAGGCCGCTTTTCTTGCAGTTGTAGATTATTCTTCCGGCTGTGTTGTAGGAGATTCGTTTACATTTGATGCGATGCCTGCGATTCAGGAAGACAGTGACGGAATCGTGCAGTTTGTTCTTCATGGGGCCACCGGCCTAATCAATTTTGCCACCCATGATCATGCGACGGTTGCCTACCGTCCGACACTGACCATTCTTTTGCCTCCGCTTGGGGCGGACTGGCCGATACCGTACCAGGACCAGACGGTTCAGACCAGCTTGGCGTTTCTGCAGTGGACCAATCCGGAGCCGAATCTTCCGAGCGGGACCATCACCTGCGATGTGTATCTGGGCACGGAGCCCAACCGGCTTCTGATGGATAAGGTGACGCTGGGACCGGGTGTGAATATTGCCGCTGTCAATGCGGCGAACTTCCCGCATTTTGCCCCCTTGCAGAACCGCCAGCGGTATTATTGGATTGTGGATGTGCATGATACAACCCGTGAAGGGGTGCTCGAGGGTCTGATTTGGTCCTTCTATGTAAATGATAACACGGCACCGACTGTCAATGCCGGGCCGGATCAAATTGCATGGGGACTGCCGAAAGTGATTGCTCTGGACGGAACCACTTCGGATGACGGGCTGCCTGTTCCTCCGGGGGCCTATACAGTCCAGTGGACGCAGGTGAGCGGCCCGACGGTCAGCATCAATCCGGATAATGCAGAGGATGCTTCGGTGGAAATCACAGCGCCTGGTGTGTATGAATTCCGATTGACCGCCAATGACGGTGAGAAGCAGACCTATGATACGGTGAAAGTGGTGGTTGGGGAAACCAGCTGCCAGGCCTCGCATCTGTCCACGGGACAGCCGTATATGGTCGGTGATTTCAATCAGGACTGCATTGTGGACCTGGAGGACTTTGCCCAGCTGCTCAGCAAGAACTGGCAGAACTGCACAGACCAGCTGGTCGGGTGCAACTAAGGGTCTGGAATTGTGAATCGAAGAAAAGGATCAATTCGTCGGCTTTCGCAGGAAACGGTTCGGGTATGTGCCCCGCACCGGCTCTGTTTGAAATCCAGATTCATTCGATGAGGAGATAAAACATGAAAAAAGCGTCTTTTTTCCGGATAATGCTGTTTCTCACCTTGACCCTGGCGGGCTCCGTGTGGGCGGTAGGGATTGTTGAGGTTAGGGGGTTTCAGGGCAAAGCGACAGATTGGCGAACCCCGGATACTGTGATGGGCAATACTACCCAGCTGATGACCCGCAGTGCATCGGGGAATGACTGCAAAAAGTCCTGGCTGCAGTTTGATCTTACAGAACTGTATGCTCAGAATCCGAGCATTCAGGGCAACATTCTGGATGCCAAGCTGACGTTTTACGGGGCTAAGAGCGAAACAGGTTCCAAAAGTTATGTGGTCAGCGGCCTGAATGATAGCGCAAATCTTGAGAATTGGGTTGCTTCGCAGCTGACATGGAATAACGCTCCAGGCAATGATATCAATCACGGCACGGCTCTGATTTCTTCCTTAACGACTAATCTTTATTCAGCAACAATACCGGTTCCCGTTTTAAATGTAATGTCTGAAACTCCGGAAGGAAGTCGGGCAGCGCTGACGAACTTCCTGAATACGGATACAGACGGAAAGATTACCTTTATTTTTACCGCCGGAAGCACGACTTATTTGTGGAATGTGGGCCAGCCCCTGGAGCCGGTTCTTACCCTTACGTATCCGTTGGGGCTGAATCTGCTCAAAGCGCATGCTCCGGTGCCGGCGGATGATGCGGATGTCGAGTCGAGTTTGTCGGTTTTATCCTGGACGAATCCGGAGCCGAATGTGCCGGGTCAGCCGATTACCTGTGAAGTCTATTTCGGTCGGGACCCGAACCGGCTTCTGATGGACAAAATGACCCTGGCCCCCAATGCCTCCAGCGTGGCATTGACGGCGGCCAATTTCCCGCGCTTTGTACCGCTGAGCAATTTCACGCGGTATTACTGGGTGGTGGACTGCTATGACCAGACCAAGGGAAAGATTGAAGGAGAGATGTGGTCATTCTATACGAACGACAACCAGCCGCCGTATAATGTGTCGGCAGGGGCCGATCAGGCGACCTGGCTGGTGGACGGGGCGGCCTCGGCTACACTGACCGGTACGGCTCAGGATGACGGGCTTCCGATTCCGCCCGGGCAATTGAGCTATTTGTGGGAGCAGACGGCCGGACCGACCACTGCCGTCATCAACAGTCCCAATACGGCCGGCACGACGATAAGCTTCACGGAGACCGGTGACTATACCTTCCGGCTGACGGTCAGCGACGGCATAGAAAGCGTGACGGATACAGTCCGGGTGGTGGTTGGGGCTACCTCTTGTGCGGCCAGCCACGTCTTCTACAATCAGCCGTACAATGCCGCGGATGTCAATCAGGACTGCATTGTGGACCTGACGGACCTGCAAACCTTGATTGTCAACAACTGGCTGGTGTGCGACAACACGCTGGAAGCGTGCAATTAACAGCGGTTTTGTGACGAATCGTTTTTTCGAAAAGGCCCGTCGATTCGGCGGGCCTTTTTTATTTGACGAAATGACACTTTTCCTGTAGAGGAAGCAAAAAAGAAACAGAGACTCTATTCAGGAGAACGGCTATCAGAAAACCATTATTCCAACGGCTTCAGGACGGCGTGTTTTTCCTGGACGGGGCGATGGGCACCCAGCTGTTTGCCCGCGGTGTTCAGCAGGGACAGTGCGTCGAGCGGCTGAATGCGGAACGGCCCCAGATTGTAGCAGAGGTTCATCGAGCATATCTGGAAGCCGGCTGTGATGCTGTGCTGACCAATACCTTCGGGGGCAATTCGCTTTCGCTGCGGCGGCACAGGGTCGATGCCCGGACGGAACAGCTGAATGAGGCGGGCGCCCGCCTGGCACGCCGGGAGGCCGGGCCGGACCGGTATGTGCTCGGCGATATCGGCCCGTGCGGGGATTTTCTGGAGCCCATCGGAACGCTCAAAACGGAAGACCTGAAAGCTGCTTTTGTGCGGCAGATTCGGGGGCTTCTGGACGGCGGCGTGGACGGCTTTCTGATTGAAACGATGACGGCTCTGGAGGAGATTGAGGTTGCGATAGAGGCCGTTCGGTCGGTTTGTGCGGATTTGCCGATTTTGGTTTCGCTGGCGTTTGACCCGGCCAAAGAGAGTTTTCGGACAATGATGGGGGTTTCGCCGCAGCAGGCCGTCGGTCGGCTGGCGGGGCTGGGGATTGCGGCTGTCGGCTTTAACTGCGGCACACTCGATATGGATTCCTATGTTCGTCTGGCGCAGGAGTTTGCCGGGGCTTTGGCGGGCAAGAAGGTTCTCTTGCTGGCCGAACCCAATGCCGGCAAGCCGCGTCTGGAGGGGGAGCGGGCGGTCTATGACCTTGCACCGGAGGAGTTTGCCTGCGGGTTGGAGCGGATTCATCAGGCCGGGGCGGCGATTGTAGGCGGCTGCTGCGGGACGACGCCGGAGCATCTGGCCGCAGCCGTCAAACACCTCCGCCGCTGAGCACTTCACGAAGGGCCTGAAGCGTTTTCTGCGTGGCCCCTTTGCTGCGAAGGATGATGTTTCGTCCGTTTTCAGCAATTCGGCGGGCGAAATCTCTGTCGAGAAGGCACTTGCGAGTCATCTCAAAAAGCTGTTCTTTATCGGCGACTTCGATGGCGCCTTGTCCGGCCAGCAGCTCCTGTACAGTCTGCTTGAAATTGAACGTGTGCGGACCAAAGAGGGTGCACTTGCCCAGTGCGGCCGATTCCATCATATCCGAGCCGCCCATCGGCACCAGCGTACGTCCGACGAAAACAACAGTCGCGAGGGCATAAAAGTTGTTTAAATCGCCCATCGTATCGCCGAGGATGATGTCCGGTTTTCCCTCCGCGGCGGTATTTTGCTCTTTGAGCCGGCTGTACCGCACCCAGGGAAAGCCGGAACCTCGAATCAGGTCGGCCACCTCTTCAAAGCGTTCGGGTTTTCGCGGAATGACGGCCATTCGGAGCGATTCGAGCGGCGATTCTTTTTTAAGCCGGCTGAAGATTTCGAGGGCGATTTGCTCTTCGCCCGGACCGGTCCCGCCGACAACCCACAGCGGTTCCGGGCCCAGATGGAGCTGTTCGGCAAGTTTCTGTACGGCGGGTGCGTCGGGTTCCGTTCGCGCGGTGTCGTATTTAAGCGAGCTGGTGATACGGACCCGTTCGGGCGGGCAGCCCAATGCAATAAAGCGGTGGGCGTATTCCTCCGTTTGAGCCAGTACCATAGCAAGACGGCTGAAGGTGCGCCGGACAAAGGGACGGATTTTCAGATAGCGGGGGAAACTTTTGTCGCTGAGCCGTCCGTTGACCACAATCACCGGAATCTTTTGCTCAGACGCCAGTATGGTTAAATTCGGCCAGACCTCCAGCTCCATCAGCAGAATTGCTTTGGGGTTGATTTGCCGGAAGGCCCGTTTCATAATCCAGGAAAAGTCGAACGGAAAATAGGAGACCGTCAGGGTTTTCTCATACAGCGAACGGGCACGCTGAAGACCGGTGTCGGTGGTGGAGGTCAGAACGATTTCATATTCGGGCATCTGCCGAAGGAGTTTGTCGATGAGGGTGCGGGCGGCATTGACCTCTCCTACACTGACGGCGTGAATCCAAAGGCACGGACGCTCCGGAAACCGCCGCTGAATCTTGCCGAGACGCTGGTCCCAGCCGGATCTGTAGCGGTTTTCCTTCAGCATCCGATAGACAATCTTCGGACTGTATCCGAGCAGTGCAAGAATGTAAGCCAAATCAATCAAATATCTCATAGGGTTCGCCGTTTTAGGAAAAGGGCATCTTACCGGAATCCGGGCGGCTGTCAATCCGGGGAAAAAGTCCGGAAAGTATCGGAATGGGGTTTTGGTTCTTGACTTGCGGAGGTTTTTGTCGTATTTGTAGGAAGTAAGTCCCCGTAGCTCAATGGATAGAGCGTTGGCCTCCGGAGCCAAAGGTTAGAGGTTCGACTCCTCTCGGGGACGTTTGGAAGTTCTTCTAATGAAGGGGGTTATAGAATTTTTCCATTTCTCGCCTGAACGGCTCCTGAAATAATCAAAAAAACACCTGCGGTCAATCTTTTCACAATATTTTTCTTTTATCCTGCCGGGCGGCTTCGGAGGAAGAAATTGTGATGATGGAGGTCGTATGAACAGACAATCCCTTCTGATGGTGTTTGAGGAGCTTTGGCCCATTCTGCTGAAGACATCCCCCGCTTCTGGAATTTGGCGTCAGATTCGGATTCCGGCGGGGTATTTTTCTGTATTGGAAGGGGTTTATGATGAGGAGGTTTTGGCGGAATGGGCTCAGAAGCACCAGCGTACCTGGTGGGAGGTAACGTGGGACTTTCCGGAGTATTCATCCGAACCGATTCTTCTGCAGTGCCGCTATGTGGCGGATTCTTTTTCGGATGCCGTTCGCCTCAAGCCCCATCTGCTGATTTCTTATCATTCTCTGGAAACGCTGACAGCGCCGGATATGGAATTGTTCGAAGAACTGGACTTGGGGTGCAGTCACCGTTCGGAGCGGGCCGGAGGCTTTTCTGCGGCTAAAATGGAAGCCAGGGCATAAGCCCTTTTAGATACAACTCAATCGCAAAATAGTTATAAAAAGCCGCAAACAGGTAAAACACTGCCGCTGTGGTCAAAATAGGGGCGGCGAATTTGTGCCAGTACAGCACAACAATCAAGGCAGCAATTAGTTTATAGGCGGCGGCTAAAACAGGACCTGCGATAGGTCCGTAGGCGAATGCGGCCATCCGAACCAGCGGGTGAAACTCCTGTTCCGGCCCGGAGGAAGTCATAAAATAGATTGTGCTGACGGTATCAACGGCCAGAGCGAGAATAAAAAGGGTAAGGTGTTTCTGATAGGCACCCCAAATGCGACGCCAATCATCCACAATCAATGATTCCGTATAGTTCTTCATAGTATTCCTATCTGCCCCATTTTTCCGGATTTTCGTCTTGCCGGAAATGACAGTTTAGGCCTTTGCTGTTTATCGGCAAAAAGGATGAGAGACTGAATTAAGTAAAAGAAAAATGCGATAAGGGGACAAAATTACTCTTCAATAAAGATAGGACATTCCGGCAGGGCTTGAAGGAACTGTTTTCCGTACTTTTTTTGAAGGATTCGGCTGTCTAATACGGCGACGATGCCCTGATCGGTTTTCCGGCGAATCAGGCGTCCGAAGCCCTGTTTGAATTTCAGGATGGCCATCGGAACCTGGTATTCATAAAACGGGTTGCCTCCCTGGGCCCGGATTTGCTCAATTCGGCCCTGGATGAGGGGGTGTCCGGGGACGGCAAACGGCAGCCGGACGATAATCACATTGGACAGCTGTTCACCCGGCACATCGACACCCTGCCAGAAGCTGTCGGTGCCGAACAGAACACAGCGGGGGAGGGTTTTGAACTGGGCCAGCAGGGCGGCTCGGTCCTGTCCCTCGCCCTGAATCAGGGCGGTCATTTTTTGTTCGGCCAGCCAGCCGGCCAGGCAGCCGGCCATCTGCCGAAGCATCGTGTGGCTGGTAAAAAGGATAAAGGCACGGCCTTCGGTTTTGAGGAGATATTTTTGGATGGCCCGGGCAGCTTTTTCCTGAAAGGCCTCGCTGTTCGGGTCGGGCATGTTGGCTTCCAGATACAGACGCACCTGACGGCTGTAATCAAAGGGAGAGCCGACCTGAACAGACTGATAGTTTTCCAGTCCGATTCGTCGGGTGAAAAAGTCAAAGCCGTTTTCGGATTGTCCGCTGCTGAGGGTGGCGCTGGTGAGCACAACGGAGTCAAACACGTCGAAGAGGCACGCTTTGACATACGGCCCCACATCCAGAGGAGCGCTGCGCAGAACCACTGTTTTTCGCGGGCCGGCTTCTTCTTCCACCCAGTACATAAATCCTTCCTGGGACTGGGACAGAAAGATTTTTAACTCCTGTTCGGTTTCCTGGCAGCGGTCGATAATCCGCTGGAACTCCAGCTGCTGGTCTTCGTTTTCTTCTTCTTTGACCAGCCGGTTCAGCTCGAGCCGAAGCTGACGGAGCGGTTCGGTGAGGTTATCGCTGACAAAGTCCGGGGTGCATCGGCCGCCGGTTTCTTCGGCAGTCTGCTCGTACCAGGCCTGAATCTGTGCAAAGAACAGGTCTGCTTCTCGACGGCACTGGTTGACAAGCTGCCGGGCCTTTTGGTGGGCGGCGCTGCTGTCCAAAAGTCCCTTGTGATGTCGAGGGTGGCAGAGCGTATCCAGCAGGTGCCGGATGGAGGAGGGGCTCAGCTCGATGCCGAAATGTTCTTCCGCAACGTGTTCGAGATTGTGGGCTTCGTCGAGGATGACAAATCGATAGGGAGGCAGAATGCTCGCTCCGCTCTGTCTGAGAACCAAATCACTGAACAGGAGGGCGTGGTTGGCGACGATGATGTCGGCGGTTTCCAGTTTTCGTCTGGCCCGCCAGTAGAAACATTCCCGAAAAGAAGGGCACTTTCGCCCCCGGCAGATGCCGTGTTCGCTCTGAACGGTCTGCCAGAGCTGCGGGGAAGGGCTGGTTTTTAAGTCGCTCAGGGAGCCGTCCTGCGTCTTCTGCGCCCATTCGCTCAGGATGGACAATTCGCTGCCGCGGTCTTCAAAGAGGGCTTGTCGGCGGTTTTGGGCATAGCGGAGCCGCCGCAGGCACAGATAGTGGTTTCGGCCTTTGGCCAGACAGGCCGTAAAGGGCTGCGGGACGGCCTGCTGCAGAAAGGGAATGTCTTTCTCCATCAGCTGCTGCTGGAGATGGATGGTGTATGTGCTGATGAGTACCCGCCCGTTCTTGCGAAAGGCCTGGTCGAGAGCGGCGGCCAGATAGGCAAAACTTTTGCCGACACCTGTGCCCGCCTCCGCCACAAGGATGTATTTCTGGCGGAGTGCCTCGATGACTTTGGAGGCCATGGCAATCTGCTGGGGCCGATATTCATAATCGGCACTGCAGCAGGCGACCCAGCCGTTCGGTCCCAGCAGCTGATGCGCCTCCAAACCGTCCTGGGGAGCATGGGCAATCATATCGCTTCCGGTTTAGGGGGCTGCAGGAGAGGGGGCGGATTGGATTGCCGCCTGAACGGCCTGGACAAGAAGCTTGGCCGCCTGACTGTCCGGCATCATATCTTCAGCATATTCTGCGGAAATCCGTGCGCGAGTCAGTTTGCCGTCCTGAAAGAGGATATAACCCATCAGCAGGGCCAATTCCGCCGAGTTGCTCCGCTGCTGCCAGGTGGACAGTTCTGTGAGCCGGTGTTCGAAGGCATCGCGGCTGTCCAGCAGGGAGGCCCAGTCGAAACGGCTTTCGAGAACCTTCGGCTCCATCTCGATGGCCTGGCTCAGATAAAAGGCGCTGCTCATGTATTCCCCCGCCGCAAACAGGGCGTGAGAGCGGGCCAGTACCAGAAGAGGGTTCTTCCTGTCCCAGACGGAAGCCAGTTCAAAGGCGTCTGCGGCCTTGTAATATTGGCCGTTTTTGAGGAATTCCTCGCCCAAAAACAGATAATCTTCAGCCCTTGCCGCAGCCAGGTGTTCGAAGTCCGGATAGTCTTTCCGCAAGGCCCTTCCGTCTTCCGGTTTGACGAAATCCTCCGGACGCATCCGCAGACCGGAGCGGGAAGAAGAGGGCTGCGGTTTGGTTTTTTCTTCGGGAGCGGCCGGCTCTTCAGCGGTTAACCGGGTTTCTTTTTCGGGCTGCTCGTTGTCTCTGCTCAGTCCCAGCTGCCGCCGTATCTGAGCATAAATGCTTTGGGATGAAGAGGTGGATTCTTCCGATTCGGGCTTTCGTACCGTTTTGTCTGTCAGAAGCGGGGCCGGTTTTGCTTCTGAAGAGAGTTTCGAAAGGTCCATTCCGGGCGGAACGGTCTGCAGCGGGTCAAGGGGGACGATTTTCCTGCTTTTTTCGGCTGTTTTTTGAGTCAGATGCTGCTGCAGGATGGATTCGAGGGTCTGGGTGGAAGGGGCTAAAGGCCGCTGCTGCGGCGGACGGATGACATCGGCAATATCAAAGGATTCGAGCCATTGTTTGGAAGCCGTCACGCGTACTTGCGGCGGAATGGTCGGTGTCCCCAACCCGGAACCGCCGGGACGCTGAAGGGAGGTTACCGTTTGCCGGGGGTCGAAGAACGCTTCGGCCTGTGCGGAGCGTCTTAAAAAAGAACTGACAGCCCTCGACTGCGGGTCTAAAAGCCGTCGGTCGATGTAATCGCTGGAGCTGTATGGGACGAAGCCGCGGAAATGCCGTCCGCCGCCGATGTTGCCGGTCATAGTCAGATTGCCTACATACCCATACAGGTTGGGCTGGCTGGGAATAGCCGCCGTTCGGTTCGCACTGGGAACCTGAGTGGGAGAACCGATTGGGGAACGGGCCCCCGGGGCTTCTGCAGCCCACGCTGCTGATATTGCCGCAGAAAAGACCGCTGAAGCAAGAAAGATTTTTCCGTTCATAGAAAGGCCTCTTTATCTTTTACTTTTTCCGTCTGGTTTGGGTTCATTGGATAGGGTATATCCCGGCTTGCGGGCCCAATGAAGTTTGGAAGCCAGCGTGTCCCATTGGGTGCGAAGCGGGTTATTCACCACAAGGAATCGCCCCTCGTGCTTTTGGATTCGAATCACATCCTCTTTTTCCAATTGGCTTTGTACCTGGCCGTCCAGAAGCAGAGAGGTTTGCTGATTGACCCGAAGCGGGGAGATCTCGACGCGACGATCCGCCGCAATGACAACCGGACGAAAGCTGAGCGAATGAGGACAAATCGGAGTCAGAACAAACGCCGACAGATTGGCCGCCAGAATCGGACCTCCGGCGGAGAGGTTATATGCCGTTGAGCCGGTCGGAGTGGACACGATAACACCGTCCCCGATGCACCCGGCCAAAGACTGGCCTTCGATGAAAATCTGCAGCTCAATCATGCTGAACGGCGAACCGGCGGTAATCACCACGTCATTGACCGCCGTGGAGGAAAAAATCTCCTGATGTCGACGGTGCAGGGAACACTGCAGAACCATTCGCTCTTCGATGGCCGCCTGGCCGTCAGCGATTTGGTCGAACTGGTCAATGAGTTCCTCAATGCTGAATTCCGCCAGAAAACCGAGTTTGCCGACATTGACGCCGATAACCGGAATCTTGGATTGGCACAGCTGCCGGGCGGCGGACAGAAGGGTTCCGTCACCGCCGAAGACCACCGCATAGTCGGCCTGTTTGAGAACATCCAGCGAGCATGCATTCTCCATACAGTTGGCCAAAATCCGGGCACGACCCTGCGCAAAGGCAAGAAATCGCTCGAGGGCCTCTTTGGCATAGGCCTTGCGGGCATCGCCGAACAGAATCAGGGAAAGAGGTTTCATTGTCTTCTGCTCCGTATCGATTCTTCCTTGCATCGGACAGACAGGTCCGCGGAAGCCAGTTTTCTTATGGTTTCAGCAATGCTTTCCGCCGTCAGCCCCATCCATTTCATCTGGGTTTGCCTTTTGGCGACAGGGATATATTGGTCGTCCGGTCCGGCCAGCAGGACGGCTTTTCCGATAGCGGTATGGATGTCCGGACGTCTTTCGACAAAGGCCCTTTGGGCGGCTTCCGCCAGCAGGGCTTCCCCGAATCCGCCTGCACGACTGTGGTCTTCGAGCACAATCACCGTTTTACCCTGGGCAAAGAGCTCAACCAGAGCCGGGTCAATCGGTTTGGCGAAACGGGCATTGATGACGGATACTTCGATTCCCTCCTGTGCCAGTTCTTCTGCGGCCTGGAGCGCCTCGGCTGTCAAAGGTCCCAGGGCCGCGATGACCCACTCCGATTCGGCTCGGCGGACCCAAACACTGCGGCCCGTCCGGAACGGCTCCTCTCCGATTTCGCAGGCGGGGGGACAGACGGGTACCAGATCCCGGGGATAGCGAATGGCCACGGGCTGCTTTTGCTGGAAGGCGTAGTGCAGAGCCCCTTCCATTTCCTTTTCGTTGGCGGGGGAGACCAGAATCAGATTCGGCAGCATCCGCAGATACCCGATGTCCCACAAGCCGTGATGGGTCGGTCCGTCATCTCCGACGGCCCCGGCCCGGTCGATACAGAAAACCACCGGCAGATTCTGAAGCGAGACTTCCTGAAAGATCTGGTCAAAACTTCGCTGCAAAAAAGTTGAATAAATGCACACAACCGGCTGAAGGCCCTGTTTGGCCAGACCGGCGGCGATGTCCACGGCGGCGCTTTCGGCAATTCCCACGTCATAGTAGCGATCCGGGAACTGCTGACGGAATTTTGAAAGCCCTGTGCCGTCGGACATAGCAGCCGTGATGGCAATAATTTGCGGATTGTTCTGAGCCGCCTTCAGCAGGGCGTCACTGAAAGCATCGGTAAACGTGCGGCCCTGCGGGCTGGGGGACACGGATTCCCCGTTCATCACAAAGGGACCGGTGCTGTGAAAGCGGCGGGGGTTTTTGTCCGCCGGGGTAAACCCCTTGCCTTTCCTGGTGAACACGTGAAGGATGGCCGGGCGGTCCAGCTCGGCCAGACCCTTGAAAATCTGAATCAGAGAGCCGATATCGTGTCCGTCCACCGGGCCGAAATAATGAATGTTCAGACTTTCAAAAAGTCGGCTGGGAGAGATAGCCATCCGGATGGTTTTTTTCAGATTCTGAAGAGCCTCTTCCATCGGCTTTCCGATGACCGGCAGGTGGTTTAAGATCATCGCAGTTGTCTGGCGGATGTCTTCGTAGGTATGGCTGAGCCGCACCCGCGAGAGCAGAGAGGCCAGCGAACCCTGGGTGGTGTCGATGGCCATTGAATTGTCGTTCAGGACAATCAGCAGCTGCCGCTTGACCAGTCCGAGGTTGTTGAGGGCCTCAAACGAAAGACCGTTGACGATGCTGGCATCCCCGACGAAGGCCACGATTTTCTCTTCGGTTTTGTTGTGCTGGGCCCCCAGGGCCATTCCAATAGCGGTGGCGATGGACGTGCCGGCATGGCCAACGCTGAATACATCCGCCGGACTTTCTTCGGGAGAAGGAAACCCGCTCAGACCGTTTTCCTGACGCAGCTGAAGCAGGCGGTCTTTCCGTCCGGTAAGGATTTTGTGGGCATAACACTGATGGCCGACATCCCAGAGCAGCCGGTCTTTGTAAAAGTCAAAGACATAGTGCAGAGCGATGGTCAGTTCCACAACGCCCAGATTGCTGGCCAAATGACCCCCGCGGCGGCTGACGGCTTCGGTAATAAGCTGGCGGATTTCCGCGGCCAGCTGTTCCAGTTCGGCGGTGGAAAGGATCCGCAGGTCCGCCGGCTGACGGATACGCTCTATGATGGATGCAGTCTGTTTCGTTGGATCTTCGATGAAGCTCATAGCTTACCTTTTTCGATTCAAGAGTTCGACGGCCAGCCGCCGCAGGATGTCCGCTTCGGAGCCGAAACAGGATAAATCCTCCAGGGCCCGCTGCGTGATTTGTTCGGCAATCTGACGGGCCTTTTCGATTCCGACCAGAGACGGATAGGTGAGTTTTTTCTGCCGGCTGTCCTTGCCGGCGGTTTTGCCCAGCTGTTCACTGGTTGCCGAGACATCCAGCAGGTCATCGGCAATCTGAAACCCAAGCCCGATATCCAGTCCGAATCGGGCCAGGGCTTTTTGGTGTTTCTCGGAGGCGCGGCCTGCGACGGCACCGAATTCCGCAGAGGCGGCAAACATCCGTCCTGTTTTGCAGATGTGGATGGATTGGAGCTCAGACAAAGTTCCCTCAACGCCCTGGCTTTGGAGGTCTTTGATTTGTCCGGCAATCATTCCGGCCGGGCCGGCGGCCTCGGCCAATATCCGCACCATCTGCACGGCGGTTTGAGGAGGAGTGATTTCTGCGGCGAGCACTTCAAATGCGAAGGTCAGCAGGGCGTCGCCGGCCAGAATCGCCGTGGCTTCGTCGAACTGCTTATGGCAGCTGGGCCGGCCCCGACGAAAATCATCATCATCCATAGCCGGCAGGTCGTCGTGAATCAGTGAATAGGTATGCACCATCTCCACAGCGGCGGCGGCGTTCAGGGCATTTTCATTGACTTGTCCGGATATAACACGGCAGCACCACTGAACCAAGGCCGCGCGGATTCGTTTGCCCGGACTGAGCACGGTATAAATCATCGCCTCCTTCAGGCGAGGCGGAATGTCTTTCTGACCGTCCAGGAGCCGGCGAAGGGTTCGGTTGGTCGCCTCGGCACAGGCAGTCAATTCCTCCGAAAAGGGTATTTCGGAGACGGATTTTTCAAGATTCTGCACGTCCATTATATGCCCAAACTGGATTCTTTCTGAAAAAAGGATATTATAACAAATCTTAATCAAAAATAGGATAGAAAAAACGATACGGCCGTTTGGGAGCAGCGGTGGATTCCGGACAAAAAAAGATACTGATTTTGGGGGTGACGGCCTCCGGCAAAGGAGCCCTTGCCTTTGAGCTGGCCCGCACGCTCGGCGGGGGGATTATCAGCATCGATTCAATGAAGGTTTATCGCCGGATGGACATCGGGACGGCCAAACCGCCTCTGGAAAAGAGAAAACAGCTGCCGTACTACTTGGTGGATGTGGTCGAGCCGTGGGAGTCCTTCAGTGTGGACCAGTTTCTGGATATGGCACATCAGGCAATCGAGGAGATTGCAAAGGCCCAAAAGCCCGTCATTGCGGTGGGGGGCACGGCGATGTATATCAAGGCCCTGCTGTATGGGCTGTTTGAAGGGCCGGGAACGGATGCCGCTCTGCGGGAACAAATTCGGCGGGAAATTGAGCAAAAGGGGCTTCAGGCCCTTCATCAGGAATTGGTTCAGGTGGACCCTGAGGCCGCCGGGCGGATTCATCCGAACGACCAAAAACGCATCATACGGGCGCTGGAGGTCTATCGGCTGACCGGCAGGCCCATCAGCTCGTTCCAACGGCAGTGGACCCGCCGGGAGCCGGAGGGCTGGACGGTTATCGGACTGCGCCGGCCCAAGGAGCTCGAAAGCCGACGCATCAATCAGCGGGTCAAAAAAATGATGGACGAGGGCTTTCTTGAAGAGGTGCGAGGGCTGCTGAATGAGTCCCGTCCGATGAGTCCGCAGGCCCGGGCGGCCATCGGCTATGCGGAGATGATTGAGCACCTCGAAGGCAAGCGGCCTCTGGAGGAGACGATTGAGCAAATCAAAATCAATACGCGCCGGCTGGCCAAGGCCCAGCGGACCTGGTTTAAGACCTTCTGCGGGGTGCGCTGGATTGACATCGGACCGGAGGATACTCTTCAGACGGTGCTCCAGCGGTGTCTTCAGATGCTGGATTCGGCTCAGCGGCTGTCAAATGAGTAATGGTCTTCGAAGACCGTTTTGAAGTCGAAGACATTGTTGAAATCATCGATGCTGTCGCTTTCCTGACAGGTCATCCAGTCGTTGGCAATCATCAGATACACAATCTCGCCGAAGTCCCGGGTGGTTCGAACGCCCCACTGGTTGAGCACCATCTCCGCCAGCCGTCCCCACCGCTGTCGCGCCAAATCCGCCAGCCCCCAGGCCAGCTCCTGTCCGGTGATGTGGCGGGGGTGGGCCGGGTCTCCTTCGTCTTTTCGAATCTTGTCGATTGTCTCCGCCAGTCCTTCAAAAACAAACTTCAGGGCCTTCGGGTCGTATCGACCGTCCTGCCGTGCAATTTCTTCGATCGATTTTTTCATAGAGTTTTCGCGGTTCCCTCTCCTGCAGGCAAACCAAAGACTTTAGTGGACGCGCTGGCCGGGTTTGGCGCCGGGGTCCACCGTCAGGAGGAAAATCTGATCCCCGCCGGAGCCGGCGGCGCAGACCATCCCGTCGGAGACGCCGAATTTCATCTTTCGCGGTTTCAGATTGGCCACGCAGACGACCAGCCGGCCGACCAGATCTTCCGGTTTGTAGGCCTTGGCAATGCCGGCAAAGACATTCTTTTTCAGGGCCCCCAAATCCAGTTCGAGGGCGAGCAGTTTGTCCGCTCCTTCGACCCGCTCGGCACGAGTGATTCGGGCAATCCGCAGGTCCACTTTCGCAAAATCTTCAATTGTGCATTCCGGGGCGAGCGGTTCTTCCAGCTGGGCCGGCTGAGCCGGTGCCGCCGGGGCCGTTTCCTGTCTGCTTTCTTCGAGCATAGCGTCCACCTTTTCTTTTTCTATACGTTCTACCAGACGGATATAAGGACGAATCGGTTTGTTTTCAAGCCGCTGTTGGACCTGGGCAAATGTCAGAGGCGGAATATCCAAAACGGCTTCGATTTTTTCGGCAAAGACCGGCAGAATCGGTTTTAAATAAATTGTCAGCACCTTGACGGCATTCAGGACGGCCGTCAGGTCGGTCCGGGTCTTCTCCGGCTCGGTTTTGAGGGTTACCCAGGGCTGGGCCTCCTCGACAAAGCGGTTGCAGATGTCGGCCAGCGAGGCGATCGTTCTCACCGCAGAGGCGTAATTGAGGGCTTCATAATCAGCCTTGATTTTTTCGCAGGCCGTCTGCATCTGCTCCAGCAGGGCGTTTCCTTTTTCATCGAGTCGGCCGAGCCGGCCACCCAGCTTCTGGGTGAGCATCGGGACGCATCGGCTGGCCAGATTGGCCAGTTTGCCGACCAGGTCTGCATTGACGCGGCTGAGGAAGTCCTCCAGATTTAAGTCAATGTCGCTCACATCACCGGTGAGCTTGGAGGCGTAATAGTAGCGGAGATACTGCGGGTCCAGGTGCTTCAGATAAGTTTCGGCGGTGATAAAGGTGCCCTTGCTTTTGCTCATTTTCTGGCCGTTGACGGTCAGAAAGCCGTGCACAAACAGTTTGGTCGGCACGCGCAGGGAGGCGCTCATCAGCAAAGCCGGCCAGAACAGGGCGTGAAAATACATAATATCCTTGCCGATAAAATGGCAGATTTCATACTCGCCGCTGTTCCAGACCTGCTCGAAGTCCATTCCGTTACGGTCGCAGAAGTTTTTGCAGGAGGCCATATAGCCGATGGGGGCGTCCAGCCAGACATAAAAGTATTTGTCCTGCTCGCCGGGAATCTTAAAGCCGAAGTAGGGGCCGTCGCGCGAGATGTCCCAGTCTTTCAGCCCTGCCGCAAACCACTCATCCAGTTTGTTGCGGACGGAGTCCTGGACGTATCCTTTGGCGAACAGGTCTTTGAGGGCAGTTTCATAGTCGCTCAGCCGGAAAAAGTAGTGCACGCTTTCCTTCAGGACCGGCGGTTTTCCGCTGATGACGCTGACCGGATTAATCAGTTCGGTGGTCTGATAATGGGCTCCGCAGGCGTCGCAGGAGTCGCCGTACTGGCCCTCGGCCTTGCATCGGGGGCAGGTGCCTTTGATGTAGCGGTCGGGCAGCCACATCTTTTCCTGTTCATCGTAGGCCTGCTGAATCGTCTTTTTGATAATCGAACCCGCGCGGAGAGCCCCCTGATAAATGCGCTCGCTCAGCTGGCGGTTTTCTTCTGAATGGGTGCTGTAGTAATTGTCGAACCGGATTTGAAAGCCGGTAAAATCCCGCAGGTGTTCCTTATGCATCCGCTCAATCAGTTTTTCCGGCGGGATTCCTTCAGAGCGTGCCCGAATCATAATCGGGGTGCCGTGGGTGTCATCTGCACAGAAGTAATAGCATTCATTTCCGCAGGCCTTCTGGTATCGGACCCAGATGTCGGTCTGGATGTATTCAACCAGATGGCCGATATGAATCGGACCGTTGGCATACGGCAGCGCCGAGGTGACAATCAGTTTGCGTGTCATACTGCTGGGTTCCCATTTGAAGAATTTGAGTTGGGCGAACGATACTCCGCCTGAGCGGAACCATTCCGATTGTTTCGATTGCGTCGTCGCCGGTTTTTGCGCCGTTTTTTTCTCGGAAACGGTTTGTCCTGTCCGGGCTGGACTTCTGTGGCGGCGGGAGTGTCGGGTTTGCTGTTGTTTTCCTCACCGTTGGAAGGAATGGATTCCTCCTCCGGCTCGTCCGCGGCATCCTCGAGGGGGTTTTCTTCGATTTGGTCAATCACTTCCTCAATTTCTTCGGCAACCTCCTCTGCGAGGGCTTCGGGGATGGCTGGTTCGACCGTTTCTGACTGAACGGAGTTTTCGTCGGAGAAAGAGACTTCTTCCTGTTCTTGAGGCGAAGCAGAGGCTTCAGGTTCTTCCGATGCCGAACTTTCTGCCGGCGGAGTTGCTGTCGTCGGCTTGTCGGACAGGATTTGAATTTCCTCCAGCGGCCAGGCCTGCTTTTCGCCGTCTGGAGTCTGGACGACAACCAACTGAGTCAATACCTGAAAATCTACGACGATACCGACGCCCTTGGGGGTCTGAACTTGGGTATTGCGGGGCGGCAGCTTGCTTTTTAACTCCCGATACGTGTAGTCTTCATACCGCAAACAGCACTTCAGACGCCCGCAGTGGCCGCTGATTTTGGACGGGTCGAGGGTGGCTTTCTGGAGTTTGGCCATCCGCATATTGACAGGGTCCAGAATCTTCAAAAACCGCTTGCAGCAGCATTCGAGCCCGCAGCTTTCGTAATCGCTGACCAGCCGGGCCTCATCGCGGGAGCCGATTTGGCGAAGTTCGATTCGGGTCTGGTATTCGCGAGCGAGTTTTTTCACCAATTCACGGAAGTCTACTCTGCCGTCGCTGGTGAAGTAAAAAAGAATGCGCTCACCCCCGAAAAGATGTTCTGCCTCGATAATCTTCATATTCAGGCCGAGCTCATCGGCAAACCGCTGGCAGCATTTGGCCTCTTCGATGGCGGATGCCTCCAGGTGTTCCTGTTCCCGGATATCCTCGTGGGTGGCAAAACGGACAAACCGTCCCCCTGTGGTGATAGAGATATCCTTATTGCCCTGGGTATAATACGCCTCGACCTGCTCCGGGGTAAAACGGTAGTTTCCCGCTTTGTAGTTATAGGGACCTACCAACTGGCCTAATTCGAGGCCGCGGTCGGTTTTGACGATAACATATTGCTTGTTCTTGGGAATTTGGGGTTCATTGTGCTCGAACCAGCCCAAAAGCCCCATTTTCCCATACCGAACGAGCATCAATTTGCTGTTATGTTTTTGCGCTTTTGTTTTTGCGCTCTCATCCTGTGTCATGGAAAGGCATACTCCGAGGGCCTTTTTGAGGTCGGTTCAATCGTCCGACCGAACCGGCAGTATATCAGAGAAGGTCCAGGTTAACAAGAGCCGCTCGAAAATCAGTTTTTCGTTGACGTTTGCATCCACCCAGCCGAGGAGTTTCTGGATATTGATTATCTTTTCTGCGGCCTCTTCTGCGTTTATTTTTTTGCTGAATTCTCTGACAAGTTCAATTTGATCCGAGTAAACAAGAGAAGATTCCTCTGAATAGGGTATCTTCATCAGGTCGGCCAAGAGGGTCAGGACCATCCGCAGGAGTCCTTTTTCAGCTGTGCGAAAGAGGTCTTTGGCACTGACATTAGGCTTTTGTCGAGCCCAGGCATCACCGACGGCTTTGGCGGATTGGATAAGCCATCCGGCCGTGTCGATCAGCTCGGACGGTTCCAGGCGGCTGAGACGCTCGGCCAGCTCTTTTTTGATTTCGTAGGCATCAACGGGTTTTTCGCTCTCTTTGAGTTGGGCCCAGCGCAGGGCTTCTCCCAAACGGCCTTCGCTGAAGCGCGCCCAAAAAAGGGCTTGCGAGGCGTCGATTCCTTTTCGCGTCAGCTCCTTGACGATGATGGTTTCACTGACCGGTCCGAAGGAAAGAATCCGGCAGCGGGAGCGGGTGGTGGGGAGCATCTCCTCCAGCCGGCTGCACAAGAGGATGATGATGCAGAACGAAGGCGGCTCTTCCAGAATCTTCAGCATCGCATTTTGACTGGAGACATTGACCTTCTCCGCCTCCTCCATCACAAAAACCGTATAAGGCCCCATGACGGGTTTTCGGGCCGCCCGCTCGATGAAAAATTCGCGGACGACATCAATCGGCATTTCCACTGGTGCCGCGCCGTCTTCCCCATCTTTGGTATATTGGAGCAGTTCTTTATAAATCAGAACAAAGTCGGGATGATTTCCCGCGTCCATCAGTTGACAGGAAGGGCACCGGCCGCAGCTGTCCGTCTTGACGGGGCCGCTGCGGGCGGGGGTTTGGATGGGGGACCGGCAAAGCAGGAGGCGGGCGAAGGCCTCTGCCGTGGTGTATTTGCCGACTCCGTCCGGACCGACGAACAGATAGGCGTGCGGGATTCGCCCTTCCGCATAGGCCTGCTGGAGGGCCGTCACGGCTTTATCCTGACTGTGAATGTCCCGCATCTGCATCAGAACCAGTTCCGTTCTTCCAAAAGTGCCGCGATTCTCTGATGGACTTCTTCGATGGACAGGCCGTCCGTGTTCACAATCTCGACTGGAGTCGGATAGTATTGGGGCAGGGATAGAAAGCCTTGGCGAACCCGCTGGTAATAGTCCAGGCTTCTGGAGTCGAATCGGTCTTCGGCGGGATGAGCGGAGGAATTGGAGTGATTTTGTCCGTTGCGTATGCCTGTGCGGTGCCGTCCTTTTTCTGCCGGCAGGTCTAAAATAATGGTTAAATCCGGCCAGGTTTGTCCGATGGCATAACGGGCTAAATTGATAATCTCCTCCACGGGATAGCCGCCGGCTCCCTGATAGGCGCAGGTCGAGGATACGAAGCGGTCGCAGAGAACAATTTTGCCTTCGGACAGGGCCGGGCGGATGACTTCGCTGACCAGCTGAGCCCGCGAGGCCATAAACAGCATCGTCTCCGTGTGCACATCCATTTTGCCTTTGGCATCGTACTTGAGGAGTTTTCGGATTTGCTCGCCGATGTCCGTTCCGCCCGGGTCGTAGGTCTGAACCACAGAGAATCCCCGCTGTTCAAAGACCTTCCGCAGCAGGGGAATCTGTGTCGACTTTCCACAGCCGTCGGTTCCATCCAGCACCAAAAAACGTCCCGGGGTGTGTGCCGTCATTGCTTCTCCTCAGAATGGGGGCCGAAGTATTGTCCAAATTCCTGAAGGGCGGTGAGGAAACAAACCAGAAGGACCGCACCGCCCGCTGTATTCAAAAGACCGCTGCGAACCCAAAACAAGGGTTTGGGAAACGGAATCACAAACAGCAAAAGCAAAAAAGCTGCCATAACCACCAGACCCTGTTCGAGGACCTTCATCAGGGGTTTTACGGCGGTCAGCGGAACTCGACGGATGACCGCCAGGGTTTCCGTGACCGGCCGATTTTCCAGAAGAATCAGGGTCGGCAGCATCAGAAACGGTTTGATAAGGATACACAGAACAATCAGCTGGCAGACCCGCAGGAGCCATTCCGGTGTCGGCTCTGTGGGAAGTTTTCTGTAGAGTAAGGCATGCAGAAGCATCATCAGCAGAATGGACAAAAAGGACCATGCCAGTTCGAAGACCAGGTAGGGCAGGAACAATTTCCAGAAAAACGGTCGCCCGATTTGAAGCAGCTCGAGGGGATGCCGAGCTGACAGAGGGGCCAGAACGGTCGAGCGGAGAAAGCCCGTAAAGAGCATTCCAATCAAAATAATCAGAATCATCAATCCGACACCGAGGAGAAAGCCCGCCCAAAGAGGCATCTGGGCCAGCAGACCCTGCGGGACGGCCTCCTGATTCATCCGTGCCGCCAGACAGGACAGACCTCCGAACAGGCCGGTGAGCATAAGGGCTTCCGGCCAGCGGACCATCAGGATTTTCATTACCTTTTGAGGCATTCAATATCGAACGCTTTTCTGTTTTTTGCCGAGGGGGAAAACGGGCTTTCCCTTGTCGTTTTTATTATAAGAAAAAAATGTTTTCGTGCTACCCAAAAAGTCGGGATTGGCTCAGGCCGTAAAATGCACTTTGCCGCGGCCGAGGAGGGCTTCCAGCTTCCGATGGGATTCGAGGTCGGCGCGGATGGACAGGCTGGAATCCGCTTTGGCTGTAATCCGGAACCGTTTCGGGGTATAAATGGTCAGCTCAATCGGACTTTTGCCGCGGTTGTGCAGGCAGATTTGGCGGATTTTTTCCAGCAGGGTTTTATCGACGGTTTGTGCGTCCAGTTCCAGTTTCACCCTGGCGCTGAATCGGCGTCCTGCTTCTTCCAGTTCAATCAGTTCGTCACAGCGGATATTGGGGATTTCGCGGAGAGTCTGGGCTGTTCCCCGCACAAAGACGATTCGATCGGGCTGAAGGAGATGGCCGCATTTTTCGAGAGTTTTTGGAAAAAGTACCACTTCACATTTGCCCTGAAGGTCCTCCAGTTCGGCGACGGCCATTTTCGCGCCGGCATTTTTGCCGTTTTTCGTAATGGTATAGCGGATTTTGGTAATCATTCCCCCGACAATGACCTCCTGCTCCTGTCGCAGCAGGCGGAGCTTGGCGGTGTTGGAGGTGGAATACAGCTCGATAATCTGCGCGTGCTTGCTGAGCGGGTTGCTGGTTACATAGAAGCCGAGAACTTCCTTTTCGTAGGCCAGCATCTGCTGTTCGGACCAGGCGGGCACATCGGGCAGGTGCATCGGTTCGGTTTTGGCTTCTTCGGCGGCCAGGGGGCCGTTCAGGAAGAAATTCATTTGTCCTTTCTGGCGGTCGGCCTGGAAGGCGGCGCCGCACTGCATCGCTTTTTCGAGGGCGGCGGCCATCTGAGCACGGCTGCCTCCGAGAGAGTCAAAGGCGCCGGCCTTGATGAGGGCTTCGAGCACCTGTTTGTTGACGGTGTGCAGGTCCACGCTTTCGCAGAAATGGAAAAGACTGCGGAACCCTCTGACACGCTCGCGTGCGGCGATAATCTGTTCGACGGCTTTGGAACCGACGCCTTTGACGGCCGCCAGACCGAAGCGAATCAGACCCTTCTTTTTCTGCTCGTCGTAAATCACCGTAAAGTCCACGAAGCTTTCGTTGATATCCGGCGGCAGGACTTCGATGCCCATGTCTCGGCATTCGCCGATGTATTCCACCACTTTGTCGGTATCGCCCATTTCATAGGTGAGCAGGGACGCCATAAACTCCACGGGGTAATAGGTCTTCAGCCAGGCCGTCTGATAGGCGACGAAGGAATAGCGGGTGGCGTGGCTTTTGTTAAAGCCGTAGTCGGCAAACCGGCGAATCAGGGCAAAGATTTCCTCGGCCTGTTCGGGCTGAAGTCCTTTGCGGATGCAGCCGTCGATGAAGCGTTTTTGTTCGGCCTGGATGACGTCTTCTTTTTTCTTGCTGATGGCCTTAATCAGCGTATAGGCCTCGCGGAGGGGAATATCGCCGAGCCGATTGCAGATGCGCATCACCTGTTCCTGATAGACGATGATGCCGAAGGTCTCGGCGAGGATTTCCTCCATAATCGGGTGGGGGGCCGACCAGCGGGCGCCGTGTTTGCGCTCGATGAACTCCGGAATCAGGGCCAGCGGTCCGGGCCGATAGAGGGCGTTGGCGGCGATAAGGTCTTCCAGCCGGTCGGGCCGGAGTTTGCGAAGCATTTCCTGCATTCCGCTGGATTCAAACTGGAAGATGCCTTTGGTTCTGCCGGCACTGAAGATTTCCCGATAGACCCGCTGATCCATAATATCGATGGCTTCGATGTCGATGGTTTTGCCGTGGATTTCCTGAATCAAATCGACGGTTCGCTGGATGATGCTGAGGGTCTTGAGGCCCAGAAAATCCATCTTCATCAGGCCGGCCTTTTCGACAAAGGGTCCTTCAAACTGGGTAATGAGTTCTTCGGAGCCGGCCTGCTTGTACAGCGGCAGAAAGCGGGTCAGGGGTTCATCGGCGATGACGACTCCGCAGGCGTGGACGGAGGCGTGGCGAGCCAGGCCTTCCAGTTTTCTTCCGATGTTAATCACCCGGCGGGTTTTTTCATCGGTTTCGTAGGCCTTTTTTAAGTCCGGTTCGGCCTCGAGGGCCTTATCGAGGGTCATCTTCAGTTCCGACGGAACCAGTTTGGCCAGACGGTCGGCCTCCGCCAGCGGCACATCCAGCACCCGGCAGACATCTCGGATGACCGCACGGGCCTTCATCGTTCCGAACGTAATGATTTGTGCGATGTGCCCGTATTTCTGCCGGACGTAATTGAGGATTTTTTCCCGGCCGTCCTGGCAGATGTCGATATCGATATCGGGCATCTCGTTGCGTTCGGGGTCCATAAACCGCTCAAACAGCAGGTCATAGCGGAGCGGGTCGATGTTGCAGATGCCCAGACAGTATCCGACGATGGTTCCGACGGCACTGCCGCGTGCCCCGACGGGGATGTTTTGTTCTTTGGCGTAATTGCAGAAGTCCCAGACAATCAGGAAGTAGCTGGCAAACCCTTTGCTTTTAATGACTTCCAGCTCCCAGTTGATTCGGTCCTGGATCGGCTGGGTGATGTGTCCGTAGCGTTTTTTGGCCCCTTCGAGCACCAGTTCCGTGAGCATTTGTTCGGGGGTTTTGCCCGCCGGAGTGTGATAACGCGGGGCATGGCGTGTTTTCAGGTTCAGTTCGACCTGACAGCGGCCGGCAATCGCCAGTGTGTTGTCGCAGGCCTCCGGATAGGCCGCAAAGAGGGTTCTCATTTCCTGAGGGCTTTTTAAATAGACATCCGGCGGGTACTCCATCTTGTCCACATCGGTAATTTTTTTGCCGGTGTTGATGCAGCACAGGACCATATGGGCCTCATAATCATCGGCGTTCAGGAAGTGAACGTCGTTGGTGGCAACTAGTCCGATTCCAAGCTCCTTGGCCAAGTCAGCCAGGGCCGGCAGGAGGTGCGGATGTTCATCATTTTCGTGCTGCTGGATTTCGATGAAGAATCGTTCGGGGCCGAATATTTTCAGGTATTCTTCGGCAGCTCGGCGAGCTGTCTGTCGGTCTTCGCGGACGAGGGCTGTGGGGATTTCGCCGGCAATGCAGGCGCTGGTGCAGATCAACCCTTCGCTGAACTGGGCCAGGACCTCTTTGTCGATTCGCGGGCGGTAGTAAAACCCTTCTGTATAGCCGATGCTGCTCAACTGCAGAAGGTTCTGGTATCCTTTAAGATTTTCAGCCAGCAGGAGCAGGTGATAGGTATTGTCTTTGACGCCGCCGCCTTTCTGACGCTCAAAGCGGGAGCCGGGGGCGATGTAGGCCTCCATTCCCAAAATGGGCTTGATGCTGTATTTCTGGGCCTGAAGGTAGAAATCGAGAACCCCGAAAAGGTTGCCATGGTCGGTAATGGCGACGGTATCCATCCCCATTTGACGGCATTTTTCAAAAAGAGCATCGGGCTGAATGGCACCGTCGAGCAGGGAGTATTGTGTATGTAAGTGAAGGTGAGTAAACCCTTTATCGTCCATAATCGTTCATCACTCCGTTCCGATACATTTCTGGGGGGGTATCATAAAAGCAAGGAAGGGGCTAATCAACTGTTTTGTAAGCCGAATTTCTGGGAAAGGTGTTGGTTAATATAGAGAAATCTTTAGAGTGACATCAGTATATATACCGATGTGAATTTTAAATAATTTCTCATAATGGGATGTAACCAATTTGTGCAAAAATACTTATGAAATATATAAAAATTTTTAAAAAAAGGTTGTAATGGAAGACCCGCTTCGGTAATATTACGTATAAATCTATGAACTGATAAAATGTTTTCTCCCCTCCAAGGAAGAGACCCGAACGGTAACCCCAAAAGTTCCACAAGGGTCTTTTCCTGTTTTTTAGACGATAAAACCATTAGCACATCCTGAATGTCTTAAATCTGTTTCTTCATTTTCGAAAATATTTGCATAGGGTTTTTGCTAAAAAATTTTTCCTTGACAAGCAGGGGTTTGATGGAGTTGGATAACCCGTTCAGGGAGTTTTTTTGCCCTGCCGGAATAAGAAGCCAAGATCTGTCGGGAATCAGAAGGTGGAGCGACTAAATGGATGAGCCGAGCAGAAAATTGAGTTTTTGGGAAAAAATCGGCTATGCCTGCGGGGATTTTGCCTCGGTTTTGTTCTGGCAGACCATTTCTCTGCATCTGCTTTTCTTTTATACAGATGTGTTCGGCCTCAGTGCCGCTGCGGCGGGTACAATGATTTATCTGTCGCGTCTGTGGGATGGTATCAATGATCCTCTGGTAGGGCTGATTGCAGACCGCACGTCCAGCCGCTGGGGCAAATTCAGACCGTATCTGCTCTGGACGGCTGTTCCGCTGGCCGCCGCGGCTGTTCTGACTTTTACAACTCCTTCCTGGGGCCCGACTGCCAAACTCATTTATGCCTATGTCACCTTTAACCTTTTTATGATGCTTTATACCGTCATTAATATTCCCTATTCGGCGATGCTGGGGGTGCTGACGCCTGATTCGTCGGAACGAGTCGTGCTGTCTTCCTTTAAGTATTTTGGGGCTTACGGGGCTGCTTTGGTGGTGTCTGCATTTTTGATGCCGATGGTCAAATGGATCGGCGGTTCCGGCAGTTCTCCCGACGGCTGGAAGATTGCGATGCGCATCTTCGGAGCGGCGGCCGTTGTGTTCTTTGTTGTTACGTTTCTGTCCACACGGGAGAGGGTTTCGCCGCCGGCTTCCCAGAAAACGTCCATCCGGCAGGATATTCAGGACCTCCTGACCAACGGTCCGTGGCTGCTTCTGCTTTTTGCCACGCTTATGATGCTTCTGTGGGTTTCGATACGGCTGGGGGTTATCAACTATTATTTCAAGTATTACATCGCTCCCGGCAAGTATGAAAAATGGATTTCGTTTTTCAATACGGTCGGAATGGTCGGCAGTCTGGCCGGTGTGGCGGCCGTGAGCGGGTTTGCCCGTCTGCTCGGCAAGAAAAAAGCATTCATTGTTTTGTTCCTCCTTGCCAATGTATTAACGATTTCTTTTTTCGTTTATACGCCCAAGCATCTTTTCCTGATTCTGGCGGCGCAGTTTGTCGGTTCGTTTGCAGGCGGGCCCCTAACGCCTCTGATTTGGGCGATGTATGCCGATGCGGCGGATTATTCGGAATGGAAGAACGGGCGTCGGGCCACGGGGCTGGTCTTTTCCGCCTCGACGATGGCGCAGAAATTCGCCTGGGCCTTCGGGGCTCTTCTGACCGGCTGGCTGCTTCATTGGTTTGGGTATCAGCCCGATATGGAACAGCCGGAACGGGTCATCTTCGGGTTTCGTCTGCTGATGAGCATCATCCCCGGTCTGGCGGGCCTGATTTCCATCGTGATTATGTGTTTTTACAATCTGGATGAGCAGACACTTCAGCAAATCGGTCTTGAACTTCAGGAGCGAAGACGGCAGGAAATGTCTTTGGTTTCTGTAGAAAATTAATACAGGCATCTTTGGTATGGGAAAGGGACACAGCGGTATGAAAAAAACAATTCTCGGCTCTGCTTTGCCGAACATCCCTTGGGAAGACAAGCCGAAAGGGTGCCGGGATGTTGTATGGCGCTACAGCGGCAATCCTATTTTGAACTGGAATCCGATTCCGCGGGCTGCGCGGATTTTCAACAGTGCGGTTCTGCCGTATCAGAATGAGTTTGTCGGCGTGTTTCGCGGCGACCAGCGGAACGGACGGGCCACGCTGTTCTTCGGACGCAGTCCGGACGGAATCCGCTGGACGATTGGTCCGGCCCCGATTGACTGGGTGGATGAAGAGGGCAAACCCAGCCCGCTGAGTTTCGGCTATGACCCGCGGTTTGTGCAGATTGAGGACACGTACTATATTGTCTGGTGCGATGATATGCACGGGCCGTCTATCGGGCTGGGACGCACGAAGGATTTCAAGACATTTATCCGGATGCCCAATCCGCTGATGCCGTACAACCGCAACGGAGTGCTGTTCCCGCGCAAGGTCAGCGGCAAATACCTGCTGCTGAGCCGTCCGAGCGACAGCGGGCATACGCCGTTCGGCGATATTTTCCTCAGCGAAAGCCCGGATTTGATTCATTGGGGCCGTCACCGCTGGGTGATGGGGCGGGGCGGTCAGGGCTGGTGGCAGAACACCAAAATCGGTGCCGGCCCGGTGCCGATTGAGACGACGGCCGGCTGGCTGCTGTTCTATCACGGCGTCTCGAATACCTGCAACGGCTTTGTGTACAGTTTTGGGGCGGCGATTCTGGATCTCAACGACCCGGGCAAAGTGCTCTACCGCACGCGCGATTATCTGCTTACGCCGGAGAAGCCCTATGAAACGGTAGGCTTTGTGCCGAATGTGGTTTTCCCCTGTGCCAATCTGTATGATGCCGACACCGGACGTATCGCCATTTACTACGGAGCCGCCGATACCTGCACGGCGATTGCCTTTGCGCAGGTCGATGAGCTGATTGACTATATCCGGAACAATTCCGAAGTCTTTTAATGCTGTCTGATGCGGTTTTGGAGACCCTGTTGGAAGCCAGTCCGCACAAACCCGAACGAGACCGGCTGCCGGTCCTGACCAAAGTCTGCTATGGACTGGGTACGGCCCTGGATATGTGGGGGTTTTGGCTCTATCCGGCGGTGGCCTATGCAGTGTTCAATATCTATTTGGGGGTGCCCCCCTGGCTGGTCGGACTGGCGCTGACACTGATTCGGATTTATGATGCCGTTTCGGACCCGCTGGCCGGGTGGCTTTCGGACAATCTGCGCAGCCGGCACGGACGGCGTCGGCCCTTTATTTTGATTGCGGGAATTGCAAGCGGGCTGGGACTGCCGGCGCTGTTTTGGGTTTCCCCTTCCTGGTCGCAAGTCACGATTCTGGGGCTGTCGGCGGTGTTCTGGTATATGATGCTTTCTTCGCTGATTTATATTCCGATTGTCAGTGCGTTTTCCGTTCCTTACAACAGTCTGGGGGCGGAAATGACGCCGGATTATGAAGAGCGCACCTCCGTGATGACCTATCGGAGTGTGATGCAGAAAATCTTCGAAGTCGGCAATTTTTATGCCCTTCGCTTTACGAATCTGTCGTGGTTTCTGCTGCCGGAGGTGAACAAAAAGAATACGCTGCTGGGGATGCAGGTCTATACGGCGATTCTGGGTACGCTGATGGCCCTGTTTGCCCTTGTGATTTTCCTGCGGGTGCCGGAGCGGTATTACGAGAAGGTGGTGGTCAAAACCGCACGGCGGATTCCTCTGCGGAGTTCCTTTTATGAAACGCTCAAATGCCGTCCTTTCCGGCTGATGATGGGATTCGGCGCATCCTTTACCCTCGGAACCAGCATGGTCGGGGCGCTGGGGTATTATGCCACAGTCTATTATGTCTGCCGGGGCAATACAATTGAAGGGGACAACTGGAACTTCTGGAACGGCATTGCCTTTATGGTCGGGGGACTGCTGGGCGGTCCGGTGCTGAATCGGATTGCGTACTGGACGGAGAAGCGCAGGGCTGTTGCGGCTGCGGCGGCCATCGGGATTTTCGGCTACGGCGGCTCGTGGTTTTTGTACACGCCGCTGGTTCCCTGGCTTCAGACCCTGGCGGCGGGACTGATGGGAATGGCCGCGGCGGGCTTGTGGATGCTGCATGGTTCGATCGGGGCGGACGTGATTGATTATGACGAATGGCAGACGGGGACGCGGCGGGAGGGGTCTTTTACCGCCTGCGGTTCCTATCTGCTCAAACTGGGCAATGCCGGCGGATATTTTGTCTCTGGACTGATTCTGGACTGGGCCGGCTTTGACCGCCGGGTGGATGTGCAGAGTCCCCAGACCATTTTCTGGATTCGGGCGATGCTGGCGCTGATACCGATTCTCGGCCTGCTCGGGGTGATTTTCTTTGTGCTGCAGGTGCCGCTGTCGCGGGAGAAATGCGCGGAAATCCGGGCGGCGCTGGAGGCGCGGCGCGGCAGGGTATAAACGGTTTGCGGAGGAGATATGCGGTACGGATACTTTGACGACGAGCGGAAAGAATATGTCATCACCCGTCCGGACACGCCCCGTTCGTGGAGCAATTATCTGGGCTCGACCGAATACGGGGCCATCATCACCAACAACGCCGGCGGCTACAGTTTTTTTCATTCGGCCGCCCAGGGCCGCTTCCTGCGGCTTCGCTTTAATGCGATTCCGATGGATCAGCCCGGACGCTACCTTTATCTGCGCGATATGGACAGCGGGGACTACTGGTCGGCCTCCTGGCAGCCGGTCGGCAAGCCCCTCGAGCAGTACCAATCCGTCTGCCGGCACGGCACCGCCTATACGATTATCGAGTCAGAGTACGGCCGAATCCGCACGGAGACGACCTATTTTGTTCCGCTGGGCAGGCATCTGGAGTGCTGGCTTTTGAAGGTGACGAATCTGGACAAGGTCCGCCGGCGGCTGCGGCTGTTTACGTTTGTCGAGTACGCCAACAACTGGCATGTCTGGCAGGACTTTATCAATCTGCAATACACGCAGTTTATTGTGCGGATGCAGGTCGTGGACAACATCATCGACCACGGCATCAATGTGCTGCTGCCGGACAGTACGGGCAGTCTGCCGCATCACGACGGCAACCGTCATACATTTTTAGCAGCGGTCGGTGCGGAGATTACCGGGTTTGATACGGACCGCGATGTCTTTTTGGGGCCGTACCGCACGTACCGCAATCCGCTGGTTGTCGAGCAGGGCCGATGCACGCAGTCACTGGCCTGGGGCGACAACGGCTGCGGGGTGCTGCAGATGGATGTCGTTCTGGAGCCGGGGCAGCCGCAGGAGCTGGCTGTTTTTCTGGGCATCGGCAAGGCCGCCGTCGAGGGACGCAAAACCGTGCAGGAATACAGCGATCTGCGGAAGGTTCATCAGGCCTTTGAGCAGCTCAAACAGTACTGGCACAGCCGGCTGAAGGGCCTGACGGTCCAGACTCCGGATGCGGACCTGAACAGCATGCTGAATATGTGGAGCCCCTACAACTGCCTGATTACGTATGCCTGGTCGCGGGCGGCCAGTCTGGTTTACTGCGGCGAGCGGGATGGGCTGGGCTATCGCGATACCGTGCAGGATTTGCTGGGGGTGATGCATTTGATTCCGGAGGAGGCGCGCGGGCGGCTGGAACTGATGCTCACCGGTCAGGTTTCCACCGGCGGGGCGATGCCGCTGGTCAAGCCGTTTGCTCATCGCCCGGGAGAGGAGTGCCCTCCGAAAGAGGAGGAATACCGTTCGGATGACTGCCTGTGGCTGTTCTGCACCGTGCCGGCGTTTGTCAAGGAAACAGGCGATTTGGCGTTTTATGACAAGGTTCTGCCGTATGCCGACCGGGGGGAGGATACTGTGCTGGGGCATCTGAAGCGGGCGATTGAATTTTCGCTGGAGCGCAGCGGGGCGCACGGGCTGCCGTGCGGCCTGTCGGCGGACTGGAATGACTGCCTGCAGCTCGGACACAAGGGCGAAAGCGTCTTTGCGGCCTTTCAGCTGCGGTATGCGCTGAAGACGTATATCGAAATCTGTGAACGGCTCGGACGCCGGGATGAGGCCGGCTGGGCACAGGGGCACTTAACGCGGCTGGATAAGAACATCGAACGGCATGCCTGGGACGGGCGCTGGTTCCTGCGGGCGTATCGATGGGATGGGATGAAATTCGGTTCGCAGGAGAATGAGGAGGGCCGCATCTGGCTCAACCCGCAGACCTGGGCGGTCCTGAGCGGATATTTGCAGGGGCCGCGGGCGCTGGCGGTGATGGAAGAGGTCGGCCGGCATCTGGCGACGGAGTACGGCCTGATGATTTGCGACCCGCCCTATGAAAAAACGGATCATCACATCATCAAGGCCTCTCTCTTTAATCAGGGGATGAAGGAGAATGCCTCCATTTTTTCGCATACACAGGGCTGGGCGGTGATTGCCGAGGCGATGCTGGGCCGCGGCGAAAAGGCCTATCGCTATTTTCGGGCCTATCTGCCCGCGGTGTATAACAGCCGGGCGGACATTCGCCAGATTGAACCCTATGTCTATTGTCAGTTTACGCACAGCAAGTACAGCCCTCGCTTCGGGGCTTCGCGTCTGCCGTGGCTGACGGGGGCGGCGGCCTGGTCCTATTATGCGGCGGTTCAGTATATTTTAGGCGTGCAGCCGGATTATGACGGGCTGCGTCTGGACCCGTGTGTGCCTGCCGACTGGAAAGAAATTCGCCTTCGCCGGCGTTTCCGCAAGAAATGGTTCGACATAGAAATCCGAAATGACAAGGGGGTCCAAAAAGGGGTCAAACAGCTGATTGTGAACGGCCAGACTGTTGACGGCAATCTGATTCGCCCCGAGCAGATGAAAGACCGCAATGAGGTCCGGGTTATTCTGGGCTGACCGGAGATGGGTATTTTGTGTACCTGAAAAATGCACAGTTGTTTTCTGCAGCCTGCCGAGTTCCTTGCGATGGACGTGCCTTCCTTTCTATTGCCTTGTCACCTCTGAAAGCGTGTTTTTTGTCATTCCCGCGCAGGCGGGAATCCAAAATCTTTCGGCAAAGTGTTATTCGATGCTTTCAGTCGGGCCAGACGCCGCGGAAGACCTCCACAGCCGGGCCGGTCATATAGACGCAGTTGTCCGTTTCGCACCAGTTCAGGTCCAGGTCGCCGCCGGGCAGATGGGCCCGAACCAGCCGCTGACAGCGTCCGATTAAAACGCCTGCTACCAGCGAAGCACAGGCGCCGGTGCCGCAGGCCAGTGTGATGCCGCTGCCCCGCTCCCAGGTCCGCATGGTGAACTCGTTCGGATTGTCGCTTTTGACAAAATGCACGTTGACCCGCTGCGGAAACAATTCGTGATGTTCAATCAGCGGGCCGATCAGCGGCAGGTCGATGGCATCGAGGTCTTCACAGAAAAAGACGGCGTGCGGATTGCCCATCGACACGCAGGTCATCGACAGTTCCTGTCCGTGTACCGGCATCCGGACGTTGACGACCTGTTCGGCGTCGAGTGCCACCGGTATCTCGCGGGCCTTCAGGATCGGCTGGCCCATATTGACGCACACGCGGCTGACCTTGTTGTGTTCATCCAGTTCGAGGCCGACAGTCAGGATGCCGCGTCCGGTCTCAACGCGAAGCATCGCCGGAAAGGTTCGCTGGCCGGGGACCGACATTTCGTGGTCGGCTGTATGGGGGTGATAGGTTTCGTAAAAATATTTGGCCAGACAGCGAATACCGTTGCCGCACATCTGGGCTTCGGAGCCGTCGGCGTTGAACATCCGCATCCGGACATCCGCCCTTTCCGAGGGACACACGAGAATCAGCCCGTCGGAGCCGACGCCGAAGTGGCGGTCGCTGATTTGCACCGCCAGCTGACTCGGATTGTCCACCCGCTGCCGAAAGCAGTCCACATACACGTAGTCGTTGCCCAGCCCATGCATCTTTACAAAATCCATCGTGTTTCTCCGCCAAATATACGAAAACATCCCACAAAACTTCAGCAGAAGTACTGGATTCCCGCCTGCGCGGGAATGACGCTCTGTTTTGTCGGAAAACTAAGTATAGGGCAAGAAGCCCTTCAAAGCAATCAATTAGATGCGGTAAAAAGGATTTATTGAATGAGCCGCAGGCCTTTTCGGCTGGCGCAGGCGAGGGCGGTTTCGTATTCGGGTTTTGTCGGGCGGCGGTTCAGCGGCGGATACTCATCGGCCCGGAAGCAGGGGTGATATTGGTCCATTACGTTGACGGCTGTATGGGGGGAAATGTGCTCGGCCAGAAAGTCAAAAATCTGTTCACTGCCGGCCAGACCGCCGGGCAGGACCAGGTGCCGAATGAGCAGGCCCCGCACAGCCAGCCCGTTTTCGATGACCAAATCGCCGACCTGCCGGTGCATTTGGCGGACGGCCGCCTGGTTAACCTGGGGATAATCCGGTGCATCTGAATAGCGTGCAGCAGTCGAGGAATCTGCATATTTCATATCGGGCATATAGATATCAATCAGACCGTCGAGCATCGCCAGCGTTTCCGGCAGGTCGTATCCGCCGGTGTTGTAAACAATCGGAAGATGCAGTCCCTCGTCTTTGGCCTTCAGGAGGGCGGGCACAATCGCCGCAATCTGATGCGTGGGCGTTACCAGATTGATATTGACACACCCTCTTGCCTGCAGCCGCAGAAAAATCTCTGCCAGTTCCTCGATGGTGATTTCTTCGCCCTGATGCAGCTGACTGATGTCATAATTTTGACAATAGACACACCGCAGATTGCAGCTGGTAAAAAAGACCGTGCCGGAGCCGCCGTGTCCGACGAGCACGCTTTCTTCACCGAAATGCGGCCCGAAACTGCTGATAACCGGCCGGGCCCCAGTCCCGCAATACCCTTTCTGACCGGCCAATCGGTTGACGCCGCAGCGGCGAGGACAAAGCGTGCAGCGGCCCAGATTGTCCTGAAGAATCTTCGCTTTTTCGGCCAACCGGCTTTTCATCGGTTTTTGTTTCCTCTATCGCTCTTTTTATCGTATGCTGATAGTCAGCGTAATCGTGTACGGAAAAAAGGTCAATCCACCGTTATGATTTATGTCTATCTGGTATTGCTGATTTTGGTGAACGCCTTCTGGCTGGTGCTGGGCTTTTTTTATCTGCCGGGCAACTGGCTGATGGTGCTGACGACGGCGGGGTTTGCCTGGTGGCAGGCGGAACGCGGAATTTTTTCCGTTTGGACACTGGCGGCAGCGGCTGTGCTGGCCCTGTTGGGAGAGCTGGCCGAGTTTTGGGCGGGTCTGGCAGGGGCGAGAAGAGCCGGGGCGGGCTGGAAGGCCTCGTTGGCAGCTGTCGGCGGAGCGATGGCGGGGGCGGTGTTGGGCACGATTTTCATTCCCGTTCCTTTTGCGGGCACGCTGCTGGGCGGCTGCATCGGGGCGGGTCTGGCCGCCTGGGCGTTCGAACGCCGTTCCGGAAAGCCCCGACAGATTTCCATCCAGTCCGGCATCGGAGCCGGTCTGGGCACGGCGGCTGGGGCGTTCCTGAAAATCCTGATGGGGGTTCTGATTTGGCTTTTGATTGCGGCGGCGGCGTTTTGGCCCTGACAGGGGTCGAACATCCGACTACATCGTTTTGTATTTCGGGCCGCCGGTCGGTTCCGGACACCGCCAGCGGATATTGTCAAACGGGCATTTCCTCTGACAGGTTTTGCAGTGCAGACAATTGGAAGGATTAGCCGGTTTGACGATGCCCTGAATGGATTCATACACGCCCGCCGGACAGAAGGTGATGCAGGGGGCTTCAAAAGTCGGCTGACATTTCTCTTTGCACACGGCCGCATCGCGTATCGTCAGGTGGCAGGGCTGTTCCTCCCGATGAGCCGTGCCGGCGACAGCCGTGAAGGTGTCTTTGTCAAACCGCACAGGCGGTTTGAGCCGATAGCGCCGCCGGCGCATGGCCTGCCAGTCGGGTTCAACGGAAAATCGGGGCAGCCAGTCTCCCAGAACGGACAAAGGCAGCCCCTGCAGCGGGCCGAATTTGGCGACGGTCTGGCGGAAGTTTTTGGCGGAGGCCATTTCTTTTAAGACGCCGTTTTCCTCCAGCAGCCGTGTGTAGCATCGGGCGACGGCCGCCGGTGTGTCCAGATTGGCCCCGACGGCTTCCGCGGCGGCCAGACCCGAATAGACGGCGTTGTGAATGCCCTTGATTTTGAGCATATTCACGAACCCCGCACTGTCGCCCAGAAGGCAGACGTTGCTTTTGCCGATGGAGCCGGTCTGCGGGCAGCGCGGCAGGGCATAAAAGCCGCCTTCGGGTATCATTTTGGCGCCGCCTTCGACGACCTTGCCGCCCTCGATAAACCGCCGCACCCACCGGTGCTCCTTAAAGAGCGTCAGGGCGTCCTGCGGATTAAAATCGTAATACGGATAGTCCAGCCCGACAATCATCCCGACGGCAATCTGTTCGGCTCCCATCGGATACATAATCCCGCCGCCGAACATCCCCGGGCCGATCAGCGGTGTCCAGAGCGGATAGCCCATCGCATGAACGACGCGCCCTGAGCCGAATGCCTCGTACTGTTGCGGCGAGACCTTAATCAATTCCTTAACACCCAGCGAAAACAGCTGGGGGCATTGCCGCCGCAGTCCGGCCTTTTGGATGAATTGCTCGGCGATTTGTCCGTCGCAACCTTCGGCAATCAGGATCATCCGGGCCGGGATGATTTCCCCGGGCAGGAAGTTGGGCTGCGGATGTCCTTCTTTGTCGAGTCCCTGATCCACCAGCCGAATGCCCTCGGCCAGATGGGTTTGCTCGTTCCAGAGGATTTCGCCGGCGGCAAAGCCGTGCAGGACCTCGACGCCCGCCTTTTGCGCCAATTCGCACAGCCAAACGGTCAGGCGGCTCAGTGAACAAATCCAGTCTCCGCGATGGCTCAGCTGGCCGAATCCCAGCCCCAGGGTTTTGGCCAGATACACGGCGGGCAGGATTTTGAATGCGGCGCATTGTCCGGCCATAAAGAGCAGGTCATCCTGCTGAACCTGCCCGATGAGCACTTTTTTGGCCTGTTCGGAGGTTTGCCAGTTTGGGTCAATCGGGTTCAGCAGCCGCTCGAGGGCTGCGGATTCTGCCACGGCGCCGGACAGATTGTGATGGCCCGGCCCGGCGGCCTTGTCAATGACAACCACATCCAGTTGCGGATGGTTCTTTTTCAGATGAATGGCCGCCGACAGGCCCGCCGGTCCGGCCCCGATAATCAAAACCGAAACAGGATTTGCCTGCGGTGTGCTCATCCCATTGTCCTCAATTCTTCCGCCAGTTGAGGGATCACTTGTTCAGCGCTGCCGATAAGGTAATAATCGCACTGCTTGAAAATCGGTGCGTGCGGGTCTGTATTAATCGCCACGATTGTTTCGGTATTGGCGATGCCGATCATATGCTGAATGGCTCCGGAGATGCCGACGGCGATATACAGTTTTGGACCGACGGCCGTACCGGTCTGGCCGACCTGATAAATCCGCTCGGCAAAACCCTGTTCAACTGCTGTGCGGGAAGCCCCTTTTTCTACGGATACACCGAAGCGTTCACGAATGGCTGTACAAAGTGTATTCAGAAGCCGGTCGTAGTTGTCCCGGTTCTGCATTCCCTTGCCGCCGCTGACGATGCAGTCGCTGTCGAAATGCACCTTTCCGGTGCCTTTTTCCGTCCGCAGAACCTCCAGGGAAAGGTCTTCCGTTGTCAGGGCCGGCGGATGAGGGAGGATGATTCCTTTGCGGGAAGGATTGTCTTTGAGCCGCTGCATTACACCCGGGCGGGCAGTGGCCATCTGGCAGGGGGAATCCTTCGTGCAGATAGTTGCCATCACATTGCCCCCGAGGGCCGGACGCGTCTGGAAAAGGATGGCGATTTGTTTTTTGCGGCTGCTGTCGCGGATATCCAGACCGGTGCAGTCGGCCGTAAGCCCGCAGCCGGTTCGGTAGGAAACCATCGGGGCCAGCACCCGCCCCTGCGGGGTGGCGGCAAACAGGACAATCTGCGGGCGGTATTTCTCCCAGACGTCCGCGACGGCCTTTCGCCAGACAAAGGGGTCAAAGGGTTCCAGAAGAGGGTGTTCGAGCAGATAGACCTTGTCCGCACCGGCGGCAATCAGCGAATCGGCCAAAGCCCGGACGGATTTGCCGGCCAGCACGACGCCGGTCTGGACCTCCAGAGAATCCGCCAGTTCGCGGGCCTTGCCCAGCAGTTCGAAAACCGCCGGATGGATGCCGTTTTCGTCCTGCTCGGCAACCACCCAGACCTCTCCTTTGTAGGTCGGTTCGGTCTGACGATATCCCTCCAGCATATCCTCGAGGGCTTTTTTGTGAAAATCTACGCGGGGGTCCTGAAGGATTCTTTCGCAGACCTGGTCTGTGATTTCTTCCGGGCGGGTAATCTTCATTTCCTGAAGGATTTGGGAGAGGACCTGGAAGTCTTCCAATTCCTTGACGGTTCCTTCGAAGGAGCGGTCAAAGGGGCTTTTTCGTCTGGCGGGCAGAAGATAGACCGGCCGGCCTTTTTCCTGGGCCTGTTCGCCGGCGGAGGCCTGCCGCAGGGATTGGGCAATGACCTGGGCGAGTTCTTTGGCGGAATGAACCGGCTGACATTTGCGGGTTGTCTTTCCGGGCGGGAAGACCCGAATCACCCGGGTTTTTGAGCCCTCCACACCGACGGCCTTGGCCTGAATGGTTCGGGCATCCCATTGAATCAGAGGGATTTTGGAGGCCTGACGGGTTCTTTGGAAGGAGGCGAACAGGGGATATTCGTATTTGGCGACTGTCAAAACCGCCGGCATCCGCCGCAGCTGAACGATTTGGCTGCCGCCGGAGATGATTCGTGTAAAAGTGAACCGCCCCTGCTGAAAGTGAGCATCGGTAATATAAGAAACACAGGGGATATTCATTTCTTCGGCAATTTGGGGAGGAACCTGGGCTGTATCGCCGTCCACGGACTGCATACCGGCTACGATATAGTAGTCCGGCGAGTCCTGAAACATTTCTTTGGCGATTTTTCGGATGGCCCAGGCCAGCGGGTTGGCTGTGGCCCAGGTGTCAGCCCCGCCTAATGCCTTGTCCGTCAGGAGGATAGCGGTATCGGCACAGCGGGCCAGACAGTAGCGAAGGACCTCTGCGGCCATTGGGGGACCCATTGTCAGGGCGATAATCCGGGCGTTTTGGTCACCGGCCAGGAAAGCCATTCGGCGGGCAAAGGCAAGGGCTTGGGCATCTAATTCATTAATTACACTCGGCAGGCGGGTTCGGATGAGATTGCCTGTATTGGGGTCAAAGGCATTGTCCGTAATCTGAGAAACATCCGGTACTTGTTTGACTAAAACGATATAGTCGCTCATGAATCCCCGTTATCACTGACCTCAAAGACCAAATCAAAAGCCGCCTCATCTTATCAACTTTGTTTTTTCGGTCAATTAAAAACAGCTTAAGGTTTTCGTGTCGCTTGCTGAGGAAACCCCTTGCCTTGTTCCTTTTCAGACTCCATAATCCCTTTATGGCAATACAGATTCAACACCCAGCCCTGCGTCAATTGTTGGAACCTTTTCAGAAGGTTTCCCGCCAGGAACAGAAAAAAATTCTGGATAATATAGAAAAACTTCTTCTACTTTTGGACCCGCGTAAAGAGTATCCATTCGATTTCATTGTTTTTCGACTTAGGGGACGACGAGTTCATGGGGCTCTTGCGGACCTTTTGATTCCCGGACGTCGGCTTCTGGATGACCTGCGGGTTTTTTCGATGCAGCTGAGCCGCCGGATGGAGCTGTCCGCTGCCGAACAAAACGAGCCGCTCTATACCGTTTCTCAATTGGCCCAGCGGTTTTCCGTCTCCGGCAAAACGGTTCGGCGCTGGCAGAAGCAGGGGCTTCTGGGTAAACACTGCCTTTTTCCGGACGGGCGCAGAAGACTGGCATTTCTGGAGTCTGCTGTCAATCAGTTTGTTTCCTCTCATCCGGAGCGGCTTGCCAGGGCAAAAGGATTTTCCCGTCTTAGTGAGAAAGAAAAGCAAACTGTGATTGAGATGGCGGCCCAGCTGCAGAAGGCCAGGCCGACCCGTGCGAAAGAGCCGATTTTGCAGGAGGTTGCCCGACGTCTCGGTCGGGCCCGGGAGACGGTGCGGTTAATTCTGGCTGAACATGACCGGCAGTTTCCGGAAAAGGCCGTATTTGCCCGACCGTTCGGCCGTCTGAGTCCCAAAGACCGTGCCGCCCTGTACAAACTTTATAAGCAGAAGACGCCGGTTCGGCAGCTGATGGAGCGGTTTGGGTTAAGCTGCAGCTCTGTTCATCGAATCATTAATCAGCAGCGGGCCAAAGAACTGCTCGGGCTGAAACTGGAGTATGTGGACAGCCCGGACTTTCACGCTCCGGATGCGTACCGCGCAATCGTTGAATCGACGGATGTTCTCTTGAAAGACCTTTCGGCGGCCCCTCCTTCGGTGCTCAGCCGTGCGGAGGAGACGGCGCTGTTTCGACGATACAATTATTTGAAATACCTGGCATTCACGGAACGGTCGCAGATTCAGCCGGCTCATCCGTCCAGCCGGCAGCTGCGCCGAATTGAAACCTATCTGGCAATGGCGGAGCAGACGCAGCATTTCCTCCTGCAGGTGAATATGCCGCTGGTGATTCGTGTGGCGGGCAGACACAGTCAGTTCGGGGCTTCCGTCGGGGATTTGGTCGGAGAGGGGAATCTGTCGCTGATTGCGGCTCTGGAAAAATTTGATTACACCAAGGGCTATCGTTTCAGCACGTATGCGGCTCTGGCGATTGCCAAGGATTTTGCCCGCCGCATCCCCGCTGAGACCGCCCGTCCGGACCGGGCCGGGGGGTCGGATTTGTCCCGCGTGGCCCAGCCGTCGGAAGGGAAGGCTGCGCCGGATTTTGGGGCCGTCGAACAGGCCCAGCGCAGTCTGCTGGATATTATTGAACGGGAGCTGGATGAACGCGAACGCTTTGTCGTGATGAATCGTTTTCCCCTCAGTGAGGGAGTCATTCCCCCCAAGCCCAAGACGCTCAAAGAAATCGGGGATGTGCTGGGGCTGAGCAAGGAGCGGGTCCGCCAGATTGAACTTCAGGCACTCCAGAAGCTCCGGCGGACGCTTAGTCCGGAACAGTTTGACTTGCTGACCGGCTGATGCATACAATAGCCCAAAAAATGGTCCGTATTCAGAAAGGCCGACACAATGGAGAATAAAATACTCGGATTTATCGGCGGCGGAAATATGGCACAGGCCCTTCTGAAAGGGCTTTTGCAGCAGGGGCTTTATCAGCCGGAGCAGATTTGGGTCTCGGATGTCCTTGCAGAACGGTTGGAGTTTCTCCGCCGGACATATGGTGTTCATACCGCAGCGGACAATCGTGCGGCGGCCGGACAGGCCGACATTGTCATTTTGGCCGTCAAACCCCAGCAGATGGCCGCTGTTCTGGAGGAAATCGCCGGCAGTATCCGCCGCGGAGCGCTTGTGATTTCGATTGCCGCCGGAGTTCGAACGGCCAAAATCCGCTCGTTTCTGTCTCAGAATCCGATTATCCGGGTGATGCCCAATACCCCCGCGATGGTCTCGGCAGGCGCCAGCGCCCTGTACAATGCCGGAGCTTCGCCGCAGCAGATGCAGGATGTCCTGCGGATATTTGAATCGGTCGGCAAAACGGTTGTGGCGGAATACGAGGAGCTGCTCGATGCCGTCACGGCGGTCAGCGGGTCGGGGCCGGCGTACTTTTTCCTGCTGATGGAGGAGATGCTCAAGGCCGCTGCGGAGCTGGGGCTGGATGAGGCGACCGCCCGAACCCTTGTTCTTCAGACAGCCAAAGGGGCGGCACTTCTGGCGGAGGAGGCCGCCGGCCGGGGGGAAACACCGGATATCCTGCGAAAAAAGGTGACTTCACCGGGAGGGACAACGGAAGCGGCCCTGAAGGTTTTCGGGGAGTATTCTTTCGGTCCGATGGTGCGGCAGGCCCTTTTGGCGGCGGCCCGGCGTTCCAGAGAATTGTCGGCCTGAAAGCGGAGATTATTCGACAATGATGGCTTCGACGGGACACTCGTCGGCGGCCTGCTCGACCGCCTCTTCATACATCGGCGGCACTGTCTCGACCAGGACTTCCGCCTTGTCCTGTCCCATTGTGAAGACTTCCGGACAGGTATTGACACACAAACCGCACGCCGTGCAATTGTCTTCAATTCGAACTTTCATACCAAAACACCTCCAGTTTTCCGGGGTTTTTTCAACCTCCCTGCCCATCAGCTTCCGAATAAGGATATTGTAGTCCGGAAAAGTGTTCCGGGAAACTTGTTTTTTGTGGAAATTTTGCTGTCGGGTCTTTATAGTAGAAGGGCCCTTGAACCAGGAAGGGGCTCTTCCAAAAATGTTTTTTTGTGGTCGGGTCCCATGCAAGCACCGCGCGTGAACCGGGTCAGGCGGGGAACCGAGCAGCCCTAAGCGGCAGCGGGGCTGTGTATGGCAAACCCGGCCACCTTTTTTATTGATTAGTGATTAGTGTTTATTGAATATTGGGGGGAGCTGGAGCGTGAATGGATGCGGGAGAATTAAAGAGACGGACCAAACAGTTTGCCCATCGCTGTGTACAATTGGCCTCTTCGCTTCCAGATACTTCTCTTTGTCGGCATGTCCAAAAACAACTTATCCGCTCCAGTACATCTGTTGCAGCCAATTATAGGGCGGTTTGTGCAGCACCTTCCAAAGCGGCCTTTTCCTCAAAACTCGGTATTGTCATCGAAGAAACGGATGAAACAGCTTTTTGGATAGAATTTCTAATTGAAGAAGGTATAATACCTCTGAAGAAATGTGAGGCGCTCTTAAAAGAAGCAGGCGAATTGACCGCCATTTTCATCGCCTCCAGGAAAACCAGTCAGTCGAAGAAACAATAATCCATAATCATTAATCAATTGTATGGCTTATACGGTTTTGGCAAGACGGTACCGTTCGCAGACCTTTGACGATGTAGTCGGGCAGGAAGCCGTTGCGCAAACCCTCAAAAACGCCATCTTGTCCGGGCGGGTGGCCCATGCGTATCTGTTTACCGGCACCCGGGGGGTGGGCAAAACCACGATGGCCCGCATCCTGGCCAAATCGCTGAATTGCCTGAAATCCAAGGAGCCGACGGTTCACCCGTGTCTGGAGTGCGACAGCTGCCGGTCAATCCATACCGGCGATGATATCGATGTGATTGAGATTGACGGGGCCTCCAACAACAAGGTCGAGCATGTTCGGGAGCTGATTGCCAACGCCATTTACCGGCCGGCCCGGGCGCGCTTCAAAATCTACATCATCGATGAAGTGCACATGCTCACATCCAATGCCTTTAACGCGCTGCTGAAGATTCTGGAAGAACCGCCGGACTATGTAAAATTCATTTTTGCCACGACAGAGCCCAATAAGGTTCTGCCGACGATTCAGTCCCGCTGTCAGCGGTTTGATTTTGCGGCGATGAACGCCCAGACCATCACGGCGCAGCTTCGCAAAATCCTACAGCAGGAGCAGGTCGAGTACGAAGAAGATTTGCTGGTTCATCTGGCACGGCTGGCCAACGGTTCGATGCGGGATGCGCTTAGTCTGCTGGATCAGCTGCTCAGCGTCGGTCAGCGGCCGCTGACGGCGGCAATGCTGATGGAGTGCATGGGGCGGCCGGACCGCCGGCACCTGCTGAAACTGGCGGAACAGATTGCCTCCCGCAGCGCGCCAGGTGTACTGGCAGAGACGGCCCGACTGATGGAGATGGGCCAAATGCCGGTGACGATTTGTGATGCCCTGATTGAGCTCT